>DATFWH010000459.1:0-7000 GCA_035259465.1 Binatia bacterium | reverse complement strand
CTTCGTTCTCATGGGCACCTCCGACGCCGGCGCGCACGTGCAGTTCGGCGCCGATTTCGGCTACGGCACGACGCTGCTCGGACTCTGGGTGCGCGAGCGCCAGGTGATGACGCTCGAGCACGCGATCCACAAGCTCACATTCCATGTCGCTTCCATCGTCGGACTTACCGGGCGCGGCCTGCTGAGGCCCGGCTACGCCGCCGACGTCGTCCTCTTCGATCCCGCGACGGTCGATTCGCATGAGCCGGAGTGGGCGTACGATTACCCCGGCAACACGAAGCGGTTGATCCAGCGCTCCGACGGCATCACGACGACGATCGTCAACGGCCGGGCGATCTTCGCCGACGGCAAATTGACCGGCGATCTGCCCGGCGAGATCCTCCGCGGCTCGGCTTACCGCGGCCGCCAGGCCGCCGCAGCGTAGAAATAATGGGCGTCAGCTACGTTCCGATCGCGCGCCTCGGCGAGCTCTCACCCGGCGAGGTGAAACCCGTCGAGCTCGGCGGCCGCGACGTCTTGCTGATCGAGGCCGCCGGCAAATACTTCGTCTGCGAGAGGACCTGCCCGCACGAGGGCGCCGACCTCAAGACCGGGCTCGTCGAAAACGCACAGGTGCGCTGCGCCAATCACGGCTACTGCTTCGACCTCGCGACCGGCGCGTGCACGATGCCGCCCGGCGGCCCGCCGCTCACGGTCCTGCCGGTGGAAATCCGCGGGCAAGAGATTTGCATAAAATTGGAATGGTAAAGAAGTGGTAAAGAAACGGTAGTCAGAATTGAGGATGGATCGGCTCCCGATGCAATCCTAATCCAAATCCTTTCTTCCATGCGGCTATTGCTGATCGTTGGTTCCGCGCTTCTTCTCTTTTCCCCGGGATACGGCCAAAATCTTCCGCTCTACCGCATCGCCTACGCCACGTCGGGCGAGAATCCGACAGCGCTGTGGATCGGCGTCGAGCAGGGATTTTTCAAAAAGCAGGGCGTCAACGCCGAAGTGCTTTTCATGCGCAGCGGCCCGCTCGCGATGTCCGCGATGGCCGCGGGCGACGTGCAGACAGTCTTCACGAGCACGAACAACGTCCTCAACGGCGCCGCCGCCGGCCTCGACCTCGCCGTCGTTGCAACCGTCATCCCGAAAGCCGAGGGCGTCTTCGTCGCCCGGCGGGAGATCAAGAAGCCCGACGATCTCAAGGGTAAATTCGTCGCGATTCAGAGCATCGGCGGCGGCGGGTGGGCGAACAACATGCTCGCGCTCGATTATCTGAACCTCGATCCCGAGCGCGACCGCATACAGTTCATGGTCTTTCCCGATCAGGCGGCGCGCGTGCAGGCGCTCGAATTGGGCCGCGTGCAAGCGGCGTGGCTCGGCTACACGTTCAGCGATACTCTGAGGAAAAAAGGCTATCCCGTGCTGGTCGATCTCGGCCGCGCGCCGATAGCCTACCTCGGGACGTCGCTCGTCACGCGCCGCGCCAATACCCGCCAGGACCCGAAAGGAATCGAGGCGATCGTCAAGGCGACACTCGATTCCGTGCGCTTCGTGCTCAAACCGGAGAACCGGCCGGTTGTGGTAAAGACTCTCATGCGAAGATTGAGACTCGGCCGCGTCGAAGACGCGGAATCAGGCTACGAGTCGCTTATGGCGACTTATTCACTCGATCTACGGCCGAACCCCGAAGGCCTTCAAAAGATCCACAGGATTCTCTCCAAGGCTAATCCCAACATGGCAAAGATCAAGCCCGAAGAGATCATCGACGATTCGATTATCCGAAAGATTCGCGAGAGCGGCTACTGAAAAACAAACGGGGCGGGCGGCATTCGCCGCCCGCCCCGGACTGATCGTACTTTTATGAACCGCGGCTAGCCGCGCGTCGCCTCGATCGCCCCTTCCTCCCAGATGCTGTGCTTGCGTGTCTCGGGCATTACGAACAAAGCGATCAGGAACATGATCGCGGGAACCGCGATGGGATAGACCAGGGCCCACAAGAGTGGGTCGCTGGCCCCGGCCTCCACGCCTTTGGCATAGGCCGCTGTGGTGACAATCGGTACGAGACCGCCGCCCCAACCATTGCCGATGTGGTAGGGAACCGACACGGAGGTGTAGCGAATGCGCGAGGGAAAGAACTCCGCCAGGAACGCCCCGATCGGGCCATAGGTCATGCCGACGTAGTTCACCAGTATCACGACGATGAGGATCGCCATCCAAGTGTTTACGTTCTTGGGGTCGGCGTACGTGCCGAGGGCTGTATAGAGCGGGTAATACGTGAGCGAGGCGAGAAGCATGCCGCCCAGGATGATGGGCTTGCGGCCGATCTTGTCGGAGAGCCAGCCCCAAAAGATCAGGGTCGGGGTTGCGATCAAGAGCGCGACGGCGATGATGTAGCTGGAAGTGAGCACGTCGAGCTTCTTGACGGATTGAAGGAAGAACAGCGCCCAGAATTGCCCGCTGTACCAGACGCAGCCCTGCCCTAGCACGACCACGCTGGCGATCAGGATATACCTGACGTTCTTGCTCATGAACGCTTCGCGCCAGGGATTCATCGACGTTTTGCCCTTAGCCTTGATCTCCTGAAAGATCGGCGTCTCACCGAGGGAGAGCCGGATCCAGATGGCGATTAACACCAGGAGGAGCGATAGGATAAAGGGTACCCGCCATCCCCAGTCGTTAAAGGCGTCGGTCCCGAGATAAGTCCGGGTGCCGATGATGACGCCGAGAGAGACCACGATGCCGAGCGTCGGCGAGGTCTGAAGCCAGCCAGTGTAATATCCTCGGTGCTCGTCGGCGATGTGCTCGGCCACATAAGTGATCGCGCCGCCGTATTCGCCGCCGAGGCAGAGGCCTTGGATCAAGCGCAGGAGGAATAGAATGAAGGCCGCGGCGAGCCCGATGGAGGCGTAGCTGGGAACGAAGCCGATGAGGGCCGTCCCTATCCCCATGCCCGTCAGCGTGGCAATGAAGGTGTATTTTCGACCGACCTTGTCGCCGAGCCAGCCGAAGAGAAAAGCCCCGAGCGGCCGGATGAGGAAGCCGACCGAGAAGATCGCCACCGTGCTCAAGAAAGCCGCCACCGGGTGGCTCTTCTCGAAGAACTTGACCGCGAGGATCGATGCCAGGCTGCCGAAGATGTAAAAGTCGTACCACTCGATAATATTGCCGACCGCCGCGGCAATAACCACACGGCGCAGTTCTTTGCCCGAAATGTTAGTCGCTGGCATAATTGCCTCCTTATTTAGGGCCTGTTGCGAAAAAGTGCTTCTATAGTGCTCCCCCTACGTCTTTTAATTTACCGCCGTAACACTCCGGGGCGTTCCTTCCAAGTCCCCACCCCCATACGACTTGCGGCGGACAATAGTCCTGCAGAGTATAGCTGTCAAGCAGTAATTTTTGAGCTATTTAAGGTACAGCAAATGCAATTGAAAGCTTCTAGATATGAGCCTTGCCGTGCGACTTGAGAAGGTCTTTGAAATTCTTGTGCAGCTTCCCGAGTTTGGGCGGGATCATGTACTGGCAGTATGGCTGGTACGGGTTCTTGGCGTAATAGTCCCGGTGGTATTCCTCGGCCTCATAAAATTCCCGTAGCGGCTCGACCGTTGTGACGACAGGCCTACTGAAGGTTTTCGTCTCGTTCAGCTCTTTGATAAAGCTTTCCGCTTCCCTGCGCTGCTCTTCGTTCGCGTACAAGATGATGGAGCGGTATTGCGTCCCGACGTCATTACCTTGGCGGTTGAGCGTCGTCGGATCGTGGGTCGCGAAGAATACTGTGAGCAGGTCGCGAAAGCCGATCTCGGCAGGGTCGAACTCAATGCGGATCACCTCGGCGTGGCCGGTCATGCCGCCGCAGACCTCTTCGTAAGTGGGATTTTTCGTCCGGCCGCCGGCGTAGCCGGACATGACTGAAATGACGCCTTTCAGCTCGGCGAAGACCGCCTCTGTACACCAGAAGCAGCCGCCGCCGAAAACCGCGGTCTCGCGTTTACCCGTGTCCGCCACGGCTTCACCATAAGGAAGGACGGGGCGCCGGTCAATGCCGCCTGCTTGACCCTAATTGCGCCTCTGCCCTATGGTTCTTCTTGTAAAGAGCTGGGGATCAAATGAAGCCTCTACAGCGAGCGATAGCGGCGCTCCTGCTCGTCTTCGTTGTCTCGAAAGCAGGCGCCGAGGAAAACCGCAAGGTTCGCATCGCCTACTCCGCCTTCAGCGTCGCTTTTTTGAATCTTTTCATGGCCGAGAATGCCGGCCTGTTTAAAAAGCATGGCCTGGATGTCGAGCTGATCCAGATGGCCGGGCCGCTGCCGGTGGCGGCGCTCGTCGCCGGTGAGATCGACTATCTCACCGGCTTCACGACAGGTCTCGTCGCCGCCGCGCAGGGCGCGCCGCTCAAAGGCATTATGGTCACGATGCGCAAGCCGCCCTTCTATATCGTCGCGGAGCCCGCGATCCAGAAGCCGGCGGATCTCGCCGGCAAGCGCATCGGCGTGGATCGGATCGGCAGCCTGCAGCACTTGGTCGCCCGGCTGTTCCTGAAAGTCAAAGGAGTGAATCCCGACAAAGTCAGTTTCATCCAGACCGGCTCGGTATCGAACACGGTGGCGAGTCTGGGCCAGGGGGCCGTCGCCGCCGCGCTGCTCTCCGGGCCTCACAACGTAGTCATGACGCAGAAAGGCTTTCGACAGATCGGCGGCGCCGACGAGCTTCCGGTGCATTTTCCCACCAGCGGCCTCGTGGTCAACAATGCGCGGCTGAAAAGCGACGCCGAGCGGATCAAGGTCGCGCTCCGCGTGATGCTCGAATCACTGGAGTTCAGTCGCAGCGATAAAGCGCGCGTGGTCTCCTTCATTCGCGACAAATGGAAGCTCGATGCGAAGATCGCCGAGGAAGTCTACGGCCAATGGCTGCCGACGCTCGCCATGGACGGCAAGTTCGAAGCGAAGGACACGCAGGAGTATTTCGACCTCGCCTATTCGTACAATCAGATCCCGGCGCCGGTTCAGGTCGCCGCGGTGACCGACTACACGCTGCTCGATCAGGTGCTGAAAGAAAAGCCGCGGCGGCCGCAATGACCGCCCGGCTCAGCGTCGCTGCAGGCCGAAAATCTGGTTGTACTGCTGGATAACCTCGTTGAGGTTGGGTCCGATCGACGATGGGCTCAAGAACGCGAAGTCCTTCTGGAACAGCGCCTGCGTCCACGGCTTGAGCTTGACTCCTTTGCGGATCGGGATCCGGCCGGCGTCGTCGGAGATTTTCGTCTGCCCCTCTTCGGATAGCATCCAATCGATGAAAAGAACCGCCGCGGCGGGATGCGCGGCGCGCTGCATCAACGCCGTGAATGCCGGCTCGGCCGCGTACGGTTCGAGGATGCGAAAGTCGATCGGCGCGCTCTTCTCTTTGTATTCCGTCACGCGCCGCCCGCGCGCGGCGATGGCGATCGCCGATTCGCCAGCGAGCAGCAACTGAACGCGCATCACGCTGCTCGAACCCGGCATATGCAGCTGCTGGCGCGCGAGCGCCCGCATATACTCCGTCCCTTTTTGCCTTCCCATAGTTTCGAGCGTGACGTTGAACCAGGTGTACTCCTCGGTTCCGAGGCTCATCTTACCTTTCCATTTGGGATTAAGGAGGTCTTCGTAGCTTTGCGGCGCGGCGTTGGGCGCAACCTGCCGCGTGTTGAAGGCGAGGACGAGCGGCGTCACTTCGAAGCCCAGCCAATAGCCCTGTGCATCATACGAGCCGGCCGGCATCGCCTTGCGCTCGGGCGAAAGATACGCCGTCGAAAGCCCGCGCTGCTTCAACTCCCACATCTCGACGGGCGCCGAGGCGACGACGTCGGCGGCGTAGCGGCCGGCGCGCGCCTCGGTCTCGACGCGCGTGAAGACGCCGGAGGGCGTCGAGCGATAGGCGTTGATTTTTACGAACGGATAGCGATTCTCGAACGCCGCGACGATCTTCGGATAATCGGTCAAGCTGATCGACGTATATAAGACGAGCTGCCCCTCTTTACGCGCGGCGTCCTCCAAAAACGCCCTGCGTTCCGTAGGCGCGAGGCTCGCGATTTTCTTGACCGTCTCATCCGCCGTGGCGGAGAAAGCCGCCGTGGCGAAGAGCCACGCCGCTAAGGCGGCGAAGCAACCGATCCGTTTGATCACTGGTAATTCGTATTTCGCTTTTCGCCCCAGCCGATCGTCGAAATGTCGAAGAGATTGCCGTCGGGGTCCGTGCCGCGCAGCTCGGCGTACGTCGCCTCGCGCGATTTCGGCGCGCCTTCGGGATAGATCTCCGCGATCCGCTTCGCGGTCTCATTCGGGTCGTCGACATGGAAGCCGAAGTGATAGAGCCCGAGGCGATGGCCCGGCTCTTTCGGGTTCGAGGCATTCAAGATGGCAAGATTGACCTCGCCGTCGGACAGATGCACCGAGCCGTTTTTGGTGCGGTGCATCTCCTTCATCTCGAAAACCTTCTTGTAAAATTCGGCGAGCTTCTCGGGCTGATGCGTCAGGATCGCGAGATGGCGTAGTTTGGCCATGATTTTTCCTCCTTGGTTTCGACGCGAGGAAGCTAACACCGCGTCCTCGCCGTGTAAAGACATTACGGGCGGTAGACGCCTTGCAGCCGCGGATCGAGCGAGTCGCGTAGCGAGTCGCCCAAGAGATTCGAGGCGAAGACGACGAGGCTGATCGCCATGCCGGGAAAGATCACGACCCACGGCGCCTTCTGCGCGAATTCCGCCGCGGAGATCGACAGCATCCTTCCCCACGAGGGCCACGGCTCCGGGACGCCGAGCCCGAGAAAACTGAGCGCCGCCTCGACGAGAATCGCGCTGCCGAACTGCGCGGTCGTCAGCACGATGAACGGGCCGATCGCGTTGGGGAGAATGTGGCGGAACGCGATCGCGAAGTGGCCTACGCCGAGCGCGCGCGCCGACTCGATGTAGACGAATTCGCGAATCGCGAGCACGCTGCCGCGGATGACTCGCTCGGCCATCGGAATAATCGGCACCGAGATC
>DATFWH010000458.1:0-8775 GCA_035259465.1 Binatia bacterium | reverse complement strand
GTCGAGCAGGCGTTCGGCGCCGACCCGGCGGCGCTGAGCGCCGCCTCGCCCGCCGCGCACGCGCGCGCGGGCGCGCCGCCGTTTCTGCTTTTCACCGCCGACGGCGACTTTCCCGGCTATATCGCCGACGCGAAGAATTTTTCCGACGCGCTCGCCGCCGCCGGCAACAAGGCGGTCGAGCGCTTCGTCATCCCCGAGCGCGACCATTTCTCGCTCGTCCGCGTCGACGATCCGTCGAGCGAGAGCCGGAGCCTCATGCTCGAATTCATGAGAGTCGAGCCGCTGCCGGCCGACATGACCGAGCTGATCGCGGCCAAGCGCCGCTGGCGCGACCCGCCGCTGTCGACGCTCCCTTTTTGGAGCGAAGCGAACAAGAGCCTGATCGAGGAGCATCCGGTCGATCCGCGCTTCGTCGCCGAGCTCGCTATATTGTACGCCAGCGTGCGCTACGAGCTGCTCGAATGGCCGCTGGAGAAGTTCTACGCCGTCGATCTCTTCGCCTACGTCGACGCGCAGCCGGCGGAGAAGGTCGGCCGGGGAAATTATCTCACGATCACCAACTTTCGCGGCGAAAAAATATTCTGGGACCGGCGCGAGATGGCGCGCTACAAGCCCATGGTCGTCGTCGGCCTCGACGGCGAGAAGAACCTCTTCCGCCTCGGCGTCTTTTATCAGGCTCGCCGCGAATACAGCTGGCGCGACACGCCGCCGCCGCCGATCATGGCGCGGCCGGTCGGCGGCTTCATTCATTTCATGGAAGAGCCGCCGGAAGAGATCGTCCGCCAGGGCCCCTTCTACGGGATCACCGACGCGAGCTTCAAATTGACGGAGCAGGACCCGCTCGCGCCGCTGCGCGGCCTGCCGAAAGAAATCGTCGCGACGCTCACGTCGCGCAACGGCTGCGTCTACTGCCACAGCTTCCGCGGCGTCGGCGCGGAGAGCCGCCACTACGGCGCGGTCGATTTGAAGCTCCACGGCGGCGTCGCGCTGGCGCTGGAAAGCTACCCCGAAACGGTGTGGCGCCGCTTCGTCTTCAACCCCGAAGAGGCCGCGCGGCTGATCGGCGCGTCGCCGAATCCCGTCGGCGAGGACTCGCGCCAGGCGCTGTACGATCTCGTCGTCGCAGCGCGCCGCGCGCAAAAGTAACCATGCGCAGCTTCCCGCCGCGCGGCGCGCGCCAGCGCTGGTACCCCTGGGTCGTCATCGCGGTCTCCTTTCTCACCGTCGGCGCCGCCTTCGGCGCGCGCGGCGCCTTCGCGGTATTCCTCATCGCGGTCGTCGAAGAGTTTCACTGGAGCCGCGGCCTCGCCTCGGGAGCGATCATGGTGGGCGCGATCCTGTGGACGCTCGCGGCGCCGCCGATCGGCATGCTGCTCGACCGCTACGGCCCGCGGCCCGTGCTCGCCTGCGGCGCCTTGATCATGGCGGCGGGATTCGTCGTCAGCGGCCTCGCGCGCGGCGCGCTGGAATTTTACCTCGGCATGGGCGTGCTCGTCGGCATCGGCTTCGGCCCGCTGACGATGACCTCGCATGCGACGTTTCTGTCCAACTGGTTCGTGCGCCGGCGCGGCATGGCGATCGGCGCGGCGGCGGCGGGCGTCGGCATCGGCATCCTCGCCGTCGTGCCGCTGACGCAGCGCCTCATCGCCGCCTACGGCTGGCGGAACGCCTATTTCATCCTCGCCGCGGTCCTCGCTCTCGGCGTCGCGCCGTTGAGTTATTTTTTTCAGCGCCGCTCGCCGCAGGAGATGGGGCTGCAGCCCGATTTCGGCGAAGTTTCAGGCGGCACGGGCAGGCATAACGCGATCGTCGCCGGGCCGACGCTGCGCGAAGCGCTGAAGACGTGGCGCTTCTGGATTTTTTCCGCCGGCGTTCTCGCCGGGGCGATCCCGCTGCATCTCGTCTTGATCCATCAGGTCGCCGCGGTGAACGACGCGGGCTTCTCGCGCGAGGTCGCGGCGCTGGCGCTCGGCGCGATCGGGCTCTTCACCGCGCCGGCGATGGTGATCATGGGATTCATCGCCGACCGCATCGGCAGCCGGCTCGCCTATCTCCTGGGCTCGGCATCCTTGATCGCCGGCATGCTCCTCCTGATGCTGCTGCCGCACGCCGCCGGCGCATCGCGCACGTGGCTGCTGTACGGCTTCCCGCCGTTCATCGCCTTCGGATTTTCCTCGCGGCAGTCGCTCTATCCCACGATGGCGGCGGATTTGTTTCACGGCAAATCCTTCGGCGCGATCATCGGCGCGGTCGCGCTGTTCATCGGCGCGGGCGGAGGTCTCGGGCCGTGGCTCGGCGGCGTCCTGCACGACCGCAGCGGCAATTACGACGGCGCGCTCGCGCTCGCCGCGGCGCTGGCGCTCGCCTCGATCGGCTTCATCTGGATCGCGGGCGCGCAACGCCCCCACCGTTAACATTCCTCGGGTATCCACGCGTCTGGATGTGGCGGGCAAACGCCGTAGCATGAGTGTGGGATCGATTTCACCGAAGGAGGAAAGGCAATGAACGCAATCGAACTGTTAAAGGCCGACCATAAGAAGGTGAAAAACCTTTTTGAAAGGGGGGATGATCTGGAAGGCGGGAAGCTGAAGGTGATTTTCGACCAGATCAAGAGAGAGCTGGAGACACACACATATATCGAAGAGACGATTTTCTACCCGGCGGTCGAAAAAATACCGGAGCTGAAAGACATGGTGCGCGAATCGATCAAGGAGCACAATCGGGTGAAAACACTTTTAAAAGAGCTCGAAAGCCTGACTCCCGACGACGAAGCGTTCGAGATAAAATTCGAAGATCTGATGGAGTGCGTCGAGCATCACGCCGAAGAGGAAGAAGAGGGCAAGATGTTTCCCCGGCTCCAGAAGCTCATGAGCGCCGCGGAGCTCGAGCAGCTGGGCCGCGCGCTGGAAGCGGCGAAGCTCAAAGCCCCGACCCGCAAAGCCGGCTGATTCGCGCGCGCATTGCGCGCAAGATTTATTACCGGTAATCTGCGCCCATGGCGGTATTCGAATCTCTGGCGAAGGTCTTGCGCGCGCTCGCAATCGGCGACCGGGTGAAGGTCACGCTGCGGCCCGAGCTCATGCGCTTCCCGAATCCGGTCGAAGGCGAAGTCGCCGAGGCGGACGGCTCGGGCAATTTCATCCTCAAATCCGCTCAAGGGATCGTCAGGATTAACGCCGGCGACGTCCTCTCGATCACGGCGCTGAATAGATAGTCGTTATTATTGCCGGCCGCTCATAATGCCGAGCGATCGAACGCCAAAACGGCATCGGCGATGTCGCGGCTGAGGCGCGCCAGCGCGCGGCTGTGCGCGGCGGCGAGGGCGTCGTAGCTTCTCCCCTGGACCGCTTCGCGGGCTGTGGTTCGTCCCGTCTCGGTTTTCCCGTCCTTCAACCGGCGCACGCTCCAAACGGCGTCTAAAACAGCCGCTTCTCCCGGCGCGGATTCGAAGCGCTGGACTTCGATCGAGGCGCGATATTCGGCGTCGCCGTTGAGAATCACCCGCGGAGTGCCCAACAGCGCGACGAGGTTCTCGACGACGACGCGCGCGATATTGTTCTGCAGCGGCGAGGCCCATTGGTTGAACTCGTCCAAGCCGATCTGGTTCGGCGCGGTGCTGACGACGAACTGAGGACGATCGACGACGGCGGGGATAGATATGGGTCCCACCGCTACAGAGACGCTAGAGCGCCTGCCAACGGGCTCAGCCGCCGCTCCAAGCGTATAATAGTGTGTCGCCGGCGACGACCCGCAGCCCGCGAGGAACACGGCTAATCCATACACCAAAAGCACGGCAGATCGGCGCATCACGGTTTCTCCTCGGTTTTGCCGCGGATAAGCGATTCGGGGTGGCGCTCGAGATAGTCGCTCAGGACGCGCAGCGAGCGCGACGCGCGGGTGACTTCCTGCAAGGCATCGCGCAAATCTTGCTGCGCCGGAGCGTCCTTGCCCACGAGCGTCGCGTCGGCGTTCTTGAGCACGCCGTCGGCGGAGACGAGCGTGGTGCGTATCCCCTCGATCGTCGTCTTCAGCTCCGGCGTGACTTCGGCGTCGATGCGGTTAACCGCCTTATCCGCCCCTTGAAGCATCTGGTCGAGCGTTACGAGCGCCTTCGATATATCGGCGCCGATCGCCTCGAGCGGCACCTTGTCGAGTTTCGCGACGATCGCGGTGACCTTCGCCTCGATGTCCGTTATCGTGCTCGCGACGATCGGCAGCTCGGTCGGCTCACGGCTCCAGTCCATCTTCACTTTCGGAGCGTTGGGAAAGTAATCGAGGGCCACGAAGAGCTGCCCGGTCACGAGGCTGCCGCTGCGCAGCTGCGCGCGCAGCCCGTGTTGCTCGACCAGCGCGCGAAGGAGCGCGTGGCGGTTTTTGGCGCTTTCCTGAATGATCTTTCCGAGCGAAGCCTGCGTCTCGTCCAGGCGCGCGGCGAGACGCTCGGGGTAGGCTACAACCTCGACGCGCCCGCGGATATTCATCGTCTTCGGATTGATATCGATGCCGATTTCGGTGACCGCCCCGACCTGGAGCCCGAGGAGCGTGACCGGCGCGCCGACCGAGAGGCCGCGCAACGATTCGTTGAAGTAAAGCACATAGTGCACGGCCTGCGCGTCGGGCTGCTTCATCGCCGTCGCCTGGTCGTTGTAGAGAACAAAAACCGCATCGGCGGCCGCCGCCGGCTGCACCTTGGGCGCGAACGGCGGCGTGTCGAACGCGAGCCCCCCGGCGAGGATCGCGACGATCGATTGCGTTCGTATCTCCACTCCGCCGGCGCCGATGGAGGCGTCGATTCCGCTCGCGTTCCAGAAGCGCGTCCCTGCGTTGACGAATTTATCGTACGGCGCGTTGACGAAAACCTTGATCGTTACTGAATTGCCGTCGTCCGCCATCTTGTAGGCGACGACCTGACCCACCTGGAGGCGGCGGTAGTAAACCGGCGAGCCGACCCCGACGGAGCCGAGGTTGTCGGAGGTAAGCACGAATTCCCGCCCCGGCTCACCGCTGGTGACGATCGGCGGCACCTCGATACCTGTGAAGCTGCGCTGTTGCTTGGTCGATTTGCCCGGCTCGAAGCCGATGTAATTTCCCGACAGCAAAGTGCCGAGTCCCGAGACGCCGCTCAGCGTGACGCGCGGCTCGACCACCCAGAACTTCGCGTCTTCGACGATGAGCCCCGCGGCGCTCTTGGCGATCCTGGCGGTCACTTCGACTTTGGAATAGTCGGAGGCGAGATGAACCTCGGTCACCTGGCCGATGTTCACGTCTTTATATTTGATGAAAGTCTTTCCCGCCTCGACCCCGCCGGCAGATTTAAAAAGAATCGTGATCGTCGGCCCCTCGCTGATAATGCGCTGGATCGCGATGCCGATGCCTACGACGGCCGCAAAAATAGGAATGACCCAGACGACCGAAATGCGCCGCCGCCGCGGCGGGATGACGGTAGCCTGTGGAATATCGTCGCGATCGATCGTTTCAGCCATGAGCTTCCCTCCTGCTTGCGGACGCATCCCAGATGAGCCGCGGGTCGAAAGATTCCGCCGCGATCATCGTCAGCACCACGACGGCAGCGAAAAAGACAACCCCAGCACCCGGGGCAACCGACATCAATGGGGAAAGCTGCACGAGCGCCACAAGGAAGGCGTCCACGAACACATCGAGCATCGACCAGCGGCCGATGATTTCCACCATGCGGTAGAGACGCGCCCGCTCGCGATTGCTTTGGATCGAGCCGCGCTGAACGGTAATCAAGAGATAGCCGAGCGCGATGAGCTTGCCGAGCGGGACCATCACGCTTGCAACCAGCACAATGAGCGCCAGCGGCCACGACCCGGAGGTGTAGAGGAACACCACGCCGCTCAGGATAGTGTCCGGTTCGCTTGATCCGAGTTGCGTCGTATTTAGCACCGGCAGGGCGTTTGCCGGGATGTAGCAAATGGCCGCGGCAATGACGAGCGCCCACGTTTTTTGAATAGAATTGTGGCGGCGCCAGACGAGCCCCTCCCCGCAGCGCGGGCAGTATCCCGGGTCCGATCGTCGGGCCGGCCGCGAGAGCAGCTCGCACCTCTCGCACGAGACAAACCCCGCCGTTGCGGCACCGAGCGGCGCAGCGCTCATCGCGAATCTCCCGTCGAAATTTCATTCCCAGATACCGGCAAACGCCCGTCGGCCCACTCGACCCTCCGCCAGATTTCTTGCGGGTCGAACGTGACCGCGATCGCGGGAAAGAGAAGGACTAGCACCCCGACGGCGTAGATGCCTATTCCGGCGGTTACGGTCGCCAGCTCCGCGATCTTGATCAGCGCGACAAGGATGCCGAGCAGCATCACCTCGGTCATCGACCAGGGCTGCATAGTGTCGGCGCCGCGCAGCATCTCGCCTGCCCAGTGAGGTCCAGGTGGGTGGCGAGCAGCGAGCAGGACTACAAGCATGAAAAATAAGTAACCTGCGGGAGCGATCAGCGCGCAAAAAGCGACGATCACTGCGGTCGCCTCTTCTCCATTCAGCCACATCCCGTAAGCGCCGCCCAGGATAGTCGTGCTCGCATGCCGGCCGACGGCGGAAAGCGACATCAGGGGCGCGGTGTTGGCAATGATCAGGACGATCAGCGCCGTGACGGTGAGCGCGAGAGGACGACCGATCGGATCGGCGAGGCTGATCGCTACGGTTCGCGCACAGCGCGGACAGCGCGCTTTTCCTCCGGGCGCGAGCTCGGGAACGCGCTGCAGCAAATCGCAATCAGGACAAGCGATCGTTTCCATGATTTGTCCCGCATGTGGGCTCCCTGATGCTCGCAGCAGGGAGTGAAATCTTATTTTTCAGTGTGACTTCTATGAGGGCGCGCCGCGCTTATTACTTCGCTGGCTGCTCCCGCGAGCCGCTCCGTTTTTTGCTAGCGCGCAGGGCTAACCTGCGCTATTGGACCTTGGTCCAATACGGAGCCTTGCCGCTTTCAATTGTTGATGCGCGGAAATCGAAAAAGAACGGGAAGAATTATCAGGACCCTGTAAAGAAAGGGGGGTAGCGCGCTTTTTGAGCGGTTCTAACCTCTATTTTTGAGCTTTTTCGGGTTTGGAGCGGGCGACGGGGATCGAACCCGTGACGTCCAGCTTGGGAAGCTGGCATTCTACCGCTGAATTACGCCCGCGGCAGAAATTTCTATAAGGGATGGCGTCCGGCTTGTCAATGCAAAGACCTATTTGTGACCCGGTAAAAACCCCTATTGACAAAGTACCGGACCATAAGTACCCTCCAACTGAATCGACGGCGCTCCGTATGGGGCCTTCCGGCGCCGGCCGATTTAATGGGCGAAAAGGCCTCGTGTGAGTCTGTCCTTGCGAACGCGATTAGTGGTTAGAGCAGCATCCGACCAGGGCCGAGTTCCCACCGTGCCGCCTCTCATGTTCTTCTCCCATCAGTAATCCCGTGTCCCAAGGCAAAGACTATAATCCGGTTCCAGTCGGAGGAGAATATGGGAAATAAGCTATACGTGGGCGGCCTGCCCTATTCCGTGACGGAAGGGAGACTCGAAGAGATCTTCGCCGAGTACGGCAGCGTACAATCGGCGCGGGTGATCTCGGACAAGTTTACCGGCCAGTCGCGGGGTTTCGGCTTCGTCGAGATGAACTCTGGGGAGGAAGCCCAGAAGGCGATCGACGCTTTGAACGGCTCTCAGCTCGACGGTCGCACGCTCGTCGTCAATGAGGCGCGGCCTCAGGAGAGACGGCCGGGCGGCGGTGGCGGCATGGGCGGCGGTATGGGCGGCGGCGGCAATCGCCGCGGCGGTGGCGGCGGCATGGGCGGCGGCGGACGCAATCGCTGGTAGCGAAAGCTTTACGCAAAATAAAAAAGGGAGCGATGGGTCGGATCGCTCCCTTTTTTTATTGTCTTTCGCGGCGATTTTCAGGCTTCCATACCGTAGAAACGCTTGCCGTTGTCGGAGAGAATTTTCCGCTTCGCGGTATCGCTCAAATCCTTTCGCGCCTCGAACTCGCGGATCGCTTCGGCGAGATCCGGCTCGTGCGGATAGTCCGAGGCGTAGAGAAAAAGGTCTTCCCCCAGGCGCTCGACCGCGACCGGCAGCATGTCCTCCCATAGCTCGGTGTGGTAATAGATCTGCCCGCCTTTCATGTACTCGCTGGGTTTTTTCTTCAAGAGAGGCGCCTGATGCGGCCGGTTTTTATATTCCATGTCGAGGCGGTCCATCAGAAACGGCAGCCACGAGCAGCCCGCTTCCAGCGAAGCGATTTTCAGCTTCGGAAAGCGCTCCGGCACGCCTTCGAGGATCACGCTTGTCAGCGCGATCATCTGCGCGAACGGATGTGACAGCGTGCGCGCCTCGATCAGAGAGCGGAAGAAATCGAATCCGAGGCCGCGCGACGGCGCGCCGTGGATCGCGAGCGGCGCGCCGAGCTTTTCCGCCTCGGCGTAGAGCGGATCGAAATACCGATCGCCGAGCGGCGTCGGAAAGCCGACCGGCGCGATCACGCCGCCGACCATGTGCAGTTCCTTGACGCAGCGGCGCAATTCTTTCGCCGCCTCTTGGATGTCCTGAATCGGCAAGAGCGCGACGACGTTAAGGCGTCGGTTATATTTAATGTAGCGCTCCGACATCATATTGTTGTAGGCGCGGCAGACGACCACCGCCCAATCGGCGTCCTGGATGAAGCCTTCCGCGAGTCCGGCGGTCGGATAAATGACGGCGCGGTCGAGACCTTCGCGGTTAAGCACGTCGAACCAGCTTTTCGGATCGTCGGGGCCGATGACATAGGGACG
>DATFWH010000457.1:0-4150 GCA_035259465.1 Binatia bacterium | reverse complement strand
CCGCGTCGGACAAGCCCCCCCGCACGCTGCGGCGCGGCGGCTATTATCTGAAAATCTATTCGCCGCCGAAAGGCGCGGCGCGCGTCAAAGACGTCATGCGGGATTCCAAGGCGCTGCGCGCGCTTAAACAGACCGATGCCTTGTCGCGTCTCGGTTTTCACGCGCCGCCGGTGGTCGCGGCGGGGGAAGAGCGCGCGGGGGGCTTTCTGCGCAGCGCTTTTCTCCTCACGCGTGAAATCGAAGGACAGCCGCTGATCCAGGTTTTGCGCGAGCGCTTCGTGCCGCCGCTCGACCGGACGGCAATCCAGCGCAAGCGGCGCTGGCTCGTGCGGCTCGCGGCCGAAGTCCGGCGCATGCACGCGAGCGGGTTCGTTCACGGCGACCTCGTGCCGTCGAACGTCTTCGTCGGCTTCGATGCCGCAGGCGACGCGATCTTTTATTTCATGGACCACGACCGTACGCGCCGCTATCCACCCGGCCTGCCGCATTGGCTGTGGCGTCGGAATCTCGTGCAGTTGAACCGCATCGTCTTGCCCGGCGTGTCGCTGCAGGATCGGATGCGCTTCGCGCGCGCTTACCTCGGCAAAGCGCGCTGGGGAACCGCCGAGCGCCGGCTGATCCGATGGCTGGAGCGAAGAACCCGCCGGCGTCGCAAAGAGTGCGAGCGCATCGAGGCGAAAGTCAGTTTTCGGGAGCTCATGCGATGGAATGGCCCGTTCGCAAAGAATCTGTAGACCGATTCTGGGAAAAGCTCGAGGCCGGCGCGCGCGAGCGCGAGAATTTTCCCGTCCTGTCGCGGCCTGCAGTCCATATCAGTTTGTTGGTCGTTTTGTCGCTCGTGTTTTGCCTCGGCGGCCTCTCGCCCAATAAGGTTCTCGAAGGGGACGAAGCGCTCTATTCGCTCGTGCCGAAGACGATCGTGATGACGGGCAAATGGGTGCACGTTACGTACAACGGCGAGCCCTATTACTTCAAGCCGCCGCTGAATTTCTGGATCACCGCCGCGTTCTTTCATTTTTTGCCGATGAACGCGTTCACCGCCTCGCTCGGCTCGGGCCTTTTCGGCGCGCTCACAGCGTTGCTGATCTATCTCATGTGCCGCATCATGTTTCCCGGCTGGGTGTTCGCGTTTTCTTCGACCCTGGTTTATCTGACGACGCACGAGGCGCTGCACTGGACGCGCGGTGTGCACCTGGAGACCGTGCTCACGTTCTGGATTCTCTTCGGACTGCTGATGGCCTACCTTTCGCGCAAGAACTCGGCGGCGATCGTCGGCATGGGCGTTGCCGCGGCGCTCGGCTGGCTCGCCAAAGGCCCGCAGGCGCTCTATCCCGGCGCCGTCGCGCTGATCCTGTGGAAGACGGAAGGGGTCTTCTGGCGGCGGCTGCTTTCGTTCTGGAGCATCGCCTCGGGGATCGTGCTCGCCGCGATCATCGCGCCGTGGCTGTTGACGCGCCTTCAGGGCGAGAGCGGCTTTGCGCAGGGATATTTCCTGAAAGAGCTCGGGCGCACGCTCTTCGGTCCTACGCAGACGAACAACCCGTTTTATTATTACTTCGTGAAGATAGCCGAGAGCTACTGGCCGTGGCTGCCGGCTGCGGCCGTCGGATTTTATATTCTCGGCCGCGGCTGGAAGCGCTCGCCCGGCGCGCGGCTCTGGCTGATTTACGCGGTCGTGCTCGGCGCCGTCGTCATGATCACGGCGGAAAAACGCATGCGCTATCTTTTTCAGCTCTATCCGGCGCTTTCGGTCGCCGGCGGCGCCGCCGTGACTTTCGCCGTCCAGCGCTATCCCAAGGCGCTGCGTGTCTTCGTCGCTTTGGCCGTCGCAGTGGCCCTCGGTCTTATGATTTTCGGGCGCAAGAATAGACCGGCGTCGCCGCCGACGCGCGACGCGCTGCTCGTCGCGGAGAAGCTTCGCCCGGACGATCGCGTGTGGCTCACCGACCGGACCGAACACGGACTCGGTAAAGAGCCCAGCGTCTCCAAAAGCCTTGGCTTCTACGCGCCGCCGCTGCTCAACAGCTGCGAGGGCAAGTGCGATAAGGAGGCGACGCCCGGCTCGCTCGTCGTGGCCCGCGCGGACGAAGCCGACGAGGTGGCGCGGCTCGTTCACGGCACCGTCGATTACGCGAACAAGACTTTGGCGCTGATAAAAGTCCCGACGAATGAAAATCGGCCTCGCCCATAAACGCTTCGAGCTCCGGGGCGGGACGGAGCGCATTCTCTATCGCACCGCCGAGGGACTGCGCGACCGGGGCCACGAGGTGCATCTGTTTTGCGGCGAGTTCGTTATCGAGCCGCCCACGGGGACGTTCGCCCACCGCGTACCGTCGCTGCGCTGGCCGCGAACGGCGCGCCTGTTGACCTTCGCCTATCTCGCGCCCGCATTCATCGCGCGGCATGCCTGCGACGTCGTCGTGAGCTTCGATCGCATGGTCGCGCAGGATATTTTTCGCAGCGGCGGCGGTCCGCACCGGACTTTTCTTGAAAAGATGCGGCGGGCAGAAAATTTCCCGCGCAAGATCTGGTACGGCCTCGCGCCGTATCATCGGGTCCTGCTCGCCGTGGAGCGCAGGCAGATGGGCGACGGCGGCTCGAAGAAGATCATCGCCGTCTGCGACCAGATCGGCCGCGAGATCGCCGATGCTTACCATATTCCCAACGGCAAAGTCGTCGTGCTTCACAACGGGGTCGATCTCGAGCGTTTTCACCCGCGGCGACGCGAGAACGAGGGGCGGAAGCTCCGGGAGTCGCTGAAAATTCCGCCGGACGCGCGCGTGGTCGTCTTCGTCGGCACCGGCTTTCGCCGCAAAGGGCTTGACCGTCTGCTGCAACTTTGGGATAGTGCCGGCTTCGAAGGTATTTACCTGCTCGTCGTCGGCAACGATTCGAGGCTCTCCTACTACCGCAATCGCTGGGCGCGCAAAGAGATCATCTTCGCCGGCGCGCAGCCGCTGGTGGAAAATTATTACGCGGCGGCGGACCTGCTGGTCCTGCCGAGCATCCAGGAGGCCTTCGGCAACGTCGCGCTCGAAGCGCTCGCCTCCGGCCTGCCGGTGGTCGCGAGCGCCGGCGTCGGCGCGCTCGATCAAGCGAGCGACGATCTCAGGCAAGGGATGCTGAGCGACGTCGAGAACTCGGAGGAGCTGAAATCGAAAATTCTATCGCTGCTCGCGCGGGAGCGCTGGACCGAGCTGTCGCGCTCGGCGCGGCGCACCGCCGAGCGGTATTCCTGGGACAATTATTTCTCGGAACTCGAGCGCATCATGAAGGAAGTCGCCGCGGAGCGGGCGCGCCGGGCATCATGAAAGGGTTTTGCTTCGTTCGGTCGCCGGCCGGCTTGTCGGGATGGATGCGCGACGATCTACCGGCGGGTTTTCTCGCGGACTTTTTGCGCGAGCCTGAATCGCTTTTGCATGGCGTCGGCGCCGAGGTGCTGAAGAGCGTCGCGAAGTCCACTGTCATCCGCGGCGAGGCCGGCGGGCGCGGCGTGGTGATAAAGTATTATCATCCGGCGGCGCGGTTCGCTTGGTCGCGCGCGCTCAAATCGCTTCGTGCCGCGTCCCTGCTCCAGTCTGCGGGGGTTAAGACGGCCGCGCCGCTCGCCGCGTTTTATAATCGGGGCTGGCGGGGCGGCGGCTATTTCGTCAGCGAGGAAATTGCCGGCAGCCGCGCGCTGCGCGCGGTGCTGCAGGAGATTCAAGCGGATTTTGCCGGCAAAGAAGCTCGGGTTCTCCGACATCGTCTGCTTACAGGCGCCGCCGAGCTATTTTATAGGCTCCACGCGGCTCGCATTTATCACCGCGACCTCAAAGGCGGCAACATCCTGGTGCGCGGCTGGGAGAATTCGTCGTGGGAGCTGCTGCTGGTCGACCTCGACGGGCTCTCGCGGATGCGGCGGCTGTGGCCGTCGCGGCGAATCAAGAATCTGGCGCAGCTCTGCCGGATTCGCCGCTGGACGCAGCGCGATAGAATTTATTTTATGAAAAATTACTGCGATCGGTTCGGCATGGATAAAAATTCGCGCAAGGGCCTCACGCGGAAGGTGCTCGCGGCGTCCGCGCGGCGGCCGATCGCTTGCGGCGAGGACCGATGGCGCTGAGAACCGCATTCCGCTACCGCGTGTACCAGGCGCGCGGCGCGCTCG
>DATFWH010000456.1:0-8944 GCA_035259465.1 Binatia bacterium | reverse complement strand
CCGCCTCTACGAAGAAGATTCCCTCTCACGCCTCTCGCCTCACGCCTAACCGACATGAAAGCTGAGAAACCCTCCGCATCCGAACGGCAGATCACCTTCGCCCAGGCGATCAACGAGGCCCTGGCCGAGGAGATGCGCCGCGATCCGAAGGTGTTCATCCTAGGCGAAGACGTCGCTGAGGCGGGCACGCCTTTCAAGGTGCTGTCGGGCCTGGTGAAAGAATTCGGCAAGGAGCGCGTCATCGATTCGCCGATCTCGGAGGCCGGCATCGCCGGCGTCTCGGTCGGCGCGGCGATGACCGGCATGCGCCCGGTGGTCGACATCATGTTCGGCGACTTTGCCACGCTGGTGATGGATCAGATGGTGAACCAGGCGGCGAA
The DNA here is from genome assembly GCA_035259465.1 of Binatia bacterium. GTDB lineage: Bacteria > Desulfobacterota > Binatia > UBA9968 > UBA9968 > JAJPJQ01. The sequence continues at coordinate 8,564 of DATFWH010000456.1, read as the reverse complement.
GACGCATTACATGTCGGGCGGCAAGCTCAAAGTGCCGATGGTGATGCGCACGACGCTCGGCGCGACGCGCCGCTCCGCCGCGCAGCACAGCCAGAGCCTGCACGCCTGGTTCAGCCACATCCCGGGACTCAAAGTCGTCCTGCCCTCGACGCCCTATGACGCGAAAGGCTTGATGAAGACCGCGATCCGCGACGACAATCCGGTCGTCTTCTTCGAAGACAAGATGATGTACCAGCAGAAAGGGATTGTGCCCGCGGAGGATTACGTGATTCCCTTCGGCGTCGCCGATGTGAAGCGCGCGGGCAAGGACATCACGCTGGTCGCGACCAGCAGCATGGTCGAAGTCTCGCTCAAGGCGGCCGAGATCTTGCAGGCTGCAAGTATTTCGGCGGAAGTGATCGACGTGCGCACGACCGTGCCGCTCGACAAAGAGACGTTGATCGCCTCGGCGAAGAAGACGACGCGCGCGCTCGTGGTCGACGAGGGCTACGAGCGCTACGGCGTCACCGCCGAGATCGCGTCGGTCGTCGCCGACGGGGCGTTTTATTACCTCGACGCGCCGGTAAAGCGCATAGGCGCGATGCACGTGCCGGTGCCGTTCTCGCCTGTTCTCGAAGACCAGACGGTGCCGACGCCGGAGAGCGTAGCCGAGGCGGCGAAGAGACTCTGCGGAAAATTGTAGGGGCGGTTCGCGAACCGCTCCTACTGAATTCTTGCGGGAGAAAACGATTATGGCCCTAAAAACATTCGGCCTCATGGGCGTCGATTGGGAGGAGCGCGTCAACATCGAGCGCCTGCGCGAGCAGCGCCTCGCGCGCGTGAAAAAGGCGCTCCGGCAGTCGGAGCTGGGATCGCTTCTCTGCTTCGACATGAACAACATCCGCTACATCACCGCGACGCACATCGGCACCTGGGCGATGGACAAGCTCGTGCGCTTCTCGCTCTTGCCGCAGGACGACGAGCCGATCCTCTGGGACTTCGGCTCGGCGGCGCGCCACCATCAGATTTACTGCCCTTGGCTCGGCGAGCGCTCGCGCGCCGGCATCTCGACGCTCCGCGGCGCAACGCATCCCGGCTCGGGCCTCGCCGACGACGTCGCGAAGAAAATCAAAGTCGAATTGGAGAAGCGCAAGCTCGACAAAGAGCCGGTCGGCGTCGACGTCATCGAATTGCCCGTGCTGTTCGCTTTGCAAGCGCAGGGCATCAAAGTCGTCGACGGCCAGCAGCTCATGCACCAGGTGCGGAAGATCAAGACGCAGGACGAGATCACGCTGCTCAATACCGCGTGCATGATGGTCGACGCGGCGTACGAGGAGCTCTATCGCTTCATGCGCCCCGGCGTGAAGGAGAACGAGTGCGTCGGCGTCGTGAGCAAGGTGCTTTACGATCTCGGCTCCGAGCACGTCGAAGGGGTCAACGCAATCTCCGGCGAGCGCTGCAGCCCGCACCCGCACGTCTACACCGACCGCGTGCTGCGCCCCGGCGATCCGGCGTTCTTCGACATCCTCCACAGCTACAACGGCTACCGCACCTGCTACTACCGCACCTTCGCCGTCGGCAGCGCGTCGCCGGCGATGGCCGACGCCTACAAGCGCTGCCGCGATTACATGGACGCGGCGATCTCGATCGTCAAGCCCGGCGTCACGACCGCCGACGTCGTCAAGCTCTGGCCCAAGGCCGAGGAGTTCGGCTTCGCCAACGAGGAGGCCGCGTTCGCGCTGCAATACGGCCACGGCGTCGGGCTCTCGATCTGGGAGAAGCCGATCTTCAGCCGGCTGGTCTCGCTCGACAATCCGGAGACGATCGAGGAGGGTATGGTCTTCGCGCTCGAGACCTACTGGCCGGCGAAGGACGGCTGGTCCGCCGCACGCCTCGAAGAAGAGGTAGTCGTGACCAAAGACGGCTGCGAAGTGATCACGCGCTTCCCGTCGGAGAAGCTGCTCGTCGCCGGCACGCATTATTTCACCGCCGCCGGCGCGCTCCCCGAGACGCGCGAGACGCAGTCGAATTTGAACAATCCGGGTGCGATGGACAGGATCAAACGCTGACGGGCTCCCGTTGGACACGGCGGCCGTCCTCCTGTAAATAACACCGTCGAAATATGGCAACCGACGTCATCATGCCCGCGCTCGGCATGGCGCAGGAAAAGGGCACGCTCCTCGTCTGGCTCAAAAAAGCCGGCGACGAGGTCAAGAAGGGCGAGCCTTTGATGGAGGTCGAGACCGACAAGGCGACCGTCGAGGTCGAGGCGCCGGCGTCCGGCGTCTTGCAGAACGTCACGGCGAAAGAAGGCGACGAGATCCCCGTAGGAAAGACGATTGCGCTCATCGCCGCGCCGGGGGAGAAGCAGTCTGCGGCGGCGCCCACGGCGATGTCCAAAGCCGAGACAAAGCCGCAGCTTAAAACGGAAAAAAAATCACCTGCGCCGGCGCGGGAAACTCGCGCCGAAGCGCCTGCGCCGACCGGCCGTGTCGCCGCCTCGCCGGCGGCGCGCCGCATCGCCAAGGAGAACAACGTCGACCTCGCCGCGCTGAAAGGCAGCGGCCCCGGCGGCAGCGTGGTCGCCGAGGACATGCTGCGCGCTGGCGCCGCGGTGAAAGAGCCCGCGGCGGGCGGGCCGCCGCGCGTCAAAGAAACCGTGCCGCTCACGGCGATGCGCCGCATCGTCGCCCAGCGCATGACGGCGAGCAAGCAGAGCGCGCCGCACTTCTACGTCGGCATCGACGTGGAGATGAGCGCGGTGGAAAAAAGGCGGGGCGACCTCAAGCAGCGCGGCGGCGCGTCCGTGCCCTCGATCAACGACTTCATCCTCGCCGCCGTGGCGCAAACGCTGCGCGATTTCCCGTCGCTCAACGCCTCGTTCACGGACGAGGGCGTCAAAATTTATTCCGACATCAACCTCGGTATGGCGGTCGCTCTCGAAGAGGGGCTGGTGGTCCCAGTGATCCGGAACGCCGATACGCTTCCGCTCGAAGAGCTGGCCAAGCAGAGCCGCGACCTGGCGGAGAAGGCGCAGAAGAAAAAACTGTTTCCGCTCGACTACGAGGGCGGCACTTTCACCGTCTCCAATCTCGGCATGCTCGGCGTCGACAGTTTCACCGCGATCATCAACCCGCCGCAGGCGGCGATTCTCGCCGTCGGGCGGGTCGCGCCGCGCGTCGTCGCCGTTGACGGCGGCATCGCCGCGCGGCCGACGATGACGATGAACCTCTCGGCCGACCACCGCGTCGTGGACGGCGCGCTCGCCGCGCGCTTTATCGCCGAGGTGAAGCGGCGCCTCGAACAGCTCGACTTCCTGACCTCATGACCAAAATCTGCATCCGTAATCTGACGAAGACCTACGGCGGCGGCCGGGTGGTGGCGTTGAGCGACATCTGCCTCGACGTCGAGCCGTTCGAGAGTATCTGCATCCTCGGGCCTTCCGGCTGCGGCAAGACGACGCTGCTCCGCATCGTCGACTGCCTGATCGCGCGCGACGCCGGCGACATCACATTCGACGGCGAAGCGGTCTACAACCCGCGCCCCGACATCGCCGTCGTCTTCCAGCACTTCGGCCTTTTCCCCTGGAAGCGGCTGGAGGAGAACATCGCCTACGGCCTCGAGCTTCGAGGCCGGACGAAAAGCGACATCGCGGCCACGGTCGCGCGCTATATCGAGCTGATGGGCCTCAAGGGCTTCGAGAAATCCTACCCGCACCAGCTCTCGGGCGGCATGCAGCAGCGCGCGGGACTCGCGCGCGCGCTCGCGATCAATCCATCGCTGCTGCTCATGGACGAGCCCTTCGGCGCGCTCGACGCGCAGACGCGCGAGCTGATGCAGGAAGAGCTGCTGCGCATCCTGGAGACCGAGAAGAAGACGATGCTCTTCGTCACGCACAGCATCGACGAGGCGATCCTCCTGGGCGACCGCATCGTCGTGATGTCGCGCCGACCCGGGCGCATTCGCGAAGTGATTTCCGTGGGCATTCCGCGGCCGCGAAAGATCATCTCGGTGCGCGCGCATCCCCGCTACATCGAGCTGCGCGCGCGCCTGTGGGACATGCTCAAGCTGGAGCAGGACGACCGGATTTCAGCCGAGGCGAGCCCATGAGCAAGAAGACGGTCGTCCGCCTGCTCTCGCTCGCCGTCGTGCTGCTCCTATGGGAGTTCTACGGCCGGCGCGTGAACCCGATCCTCTTCACCTACCCGACCGCGATCGCGCGCGCGTTTTTCGAGCTCGTCGCCTCCGGCGAGCTCGCGAGCTACATGCGCGAGAGCCTGCTCGTGCTCCTCTACGCCACGGTGTTGTCGATCGTCGCCGGCGTTCTCCTCGGCGTGCTCATGGGGCGATTCTCGATGGTCGAGTGGGCGACGGACATGTACGTGAGCGCGCTCTACTCGACGCCGATGGTCGCGGTCGTGCCGCTGATCGTGCTGTGGTTCGGCTTCAAGGTGCCGGCGAAGGTGATCATCGTCTTTCTCTTCATGGTCTTTCCGGTTCTGCTGAACACGTACGAGGGCGTCAAGAACGTCGACCGCAACCTCCAGGAGGTCGCGCGCTCGTTCTGCTCGAGCGAGCGCCAGCTGTGGCGCCACCTGATCATCCCGTCCGCCGTCCCCTTCATCGTCGCCGGCATACGCCTCGCGATCGGCCGCGGGCTGGTCGGCATGATTATCGCGGAGTTCTACACATCGATCACCGGGCTCGGCTACATGATCGTGCGCTACGCCAACGCTTTCGAGACCGACAAGCTCTTTGTGCCGATTGTAGTCGTTATGATATTGGGGGTAGGCTTGATGTGGCTCGCCAAATGGATCGAGGTGCGCATCGCCCCGTGGCGGCGGTTCGACGAGCGGGAATAGCTTACAAGGAGGCTGTATGAAAAGGGTCGTCTTTTTGCTTGCCGCGTGGCTCGGCTTCGCGCTGCTCGCGCATCCGGCCGAGGCGCAGAACAAGCGCAAGGTCGTCTTCGGCGTCCCGGTGACGCCGCCCAACGTCGTGCACATCCCGCCCTACATCGCGAAGGAAATGGGCTATTTCGCGGAGAACAACATCGAGGTCGAGTTCGTGACCTTCGAGGGCGGCACGCAGACGCTCCGCGGCAGCGTCGCCGGCGGCCTCGACATTACCGGTACGAGCTCCGACCCGGCGATCATCGCCGCGGCGCGCGGCGCGGGCACGAAGGTGCTCGGCACCTATTCGCACAAGCTCTCGCAGTCGATGGCGGTGCAGGGCGACATTAAAGCGTGCAAAGATTTGAAGGGGAAGAAGATCGGCATCCAGGAGGTCGGCGCGTTCAACGAAGTCATGAGCCGCGCCGTCCTCGCCTCCTGCGGCCTAACGCCGAAGGACGTGCAGTACGTCAACGTCAGCACCAAGGGCCGCGTCGCCGGCCTGCTCGCGAACCAGATCGACACCGCGATCCTCCACGTCGATCAGGCGCTCGTCGCGAAGAAGAAAAAACCGGATTTGAATATTCTCGTGAACCTCTGGGAGCCGCTGCCCAAATGGCTCTATGCCGCCTACATCGCGCCGGAGAAAGAGATCGCCTCCAACAAACAGCTCTACGTCGACATCATGACCGCGCTCGTCAAGGCGAACCGCTTTATCTACAAGGACAAGGCGAAGACGGTCGAGATCGCGACGAAATACACGCAGCAGGACCCCGACGTCGTCGCGCAGACCTATGACATTCTCGCCAACGTCGGCGCCTGGCCGGTGAACGACGGCCTGCCGAAGGACATGGTCGAGTGGACGATCAACCGCCAGGTGGAATTGGGCTCGATCAAGGCGGAGGAGAAGCCCAGCTACGACAAATTGATCGATATCTCGGTCATCCAGGCGGCGGTCGCCAAAGCCGGCGGCCGCATGACCGGCGACAAGCGCTGGGACTGATTCGAGACGGGTTGATTTTTCGGGGCGGGGAAGCGATTCCCCGCCCTTGTTTTTTATGGGACGCGACAAAGACACCGACGATCCCGATTCGCCGTTCGGCGGGCCCGTCATTCTCCCCGTCGAAGATTCGATCGACCTTCATCCCTTCGCGCCGAAGGACATCCCAAGCGTGGTCGAAGAATACATCGCGCAGTGCCTCGAAGCCGGGATTTTCGAGGTGAGAATCGTCCACGGCCGCGGCGCGGGCGTGCAGCGCCGCATCGTGCAGTCCATTTTGGCTAAGCATCCGCGCGTCGCGTCGTTCAAAGACGCACCCGCCGAGGCGGGCGGCTGGGGCGCGACCGTCGCGATCCTCAAAAAACCCTGAGTTCTGCGGCCATTGACGCGCGGGCCTCTGCGAGTTATGGTGCGCTCCGCTAATCCTAGGACTACTCTAAGAGGAGGTCTGCCATGAAGCGCATCATCTTCTCTCTAGTCGCCGCGCTGCTCGCCGCGGCGCCCGGAATCGCTGCCGCCATCGATCTCGGCGCCTCGGTCCAGATGACCGGCAAAGACGCCAATACCGGACGGTATTACGGCGACGCCTACCAACTGACGATCGACAAGATCAACGCCGCCGGGGGCGTCAAGGTCGGCAACGCGAAGGAGAAGCTGAGCCTAAAGCTGCTCGACAATCAGTCGGACGTGAACCTGAGCGTGCGCCAGTACGTCCAGCTCGTGACGCAGGACAAGGTCAACTTCCTGCTCGGGCCGTTCAGCAGCAATTTCGCGCTCGCCGACTCGGCGATCGCGGAGAAATATTCGATCCCGATGATTCAAGGCGGCGGCGCTTCGGACCAGATTTACAGCCGCGGCTACAAATATATCTTCGGCACGCTGCCGGCGGCGACGGAGTATTTCGCGAGCACCGTCGATCTCATGACCAAGCTCAATCCGGCGCCGAAGACCGTCGCGCTGCTTTTCGCCGACGACGCTTTCGACGTCTCGGTGGCGGAAGGCACGCGGAATTTGATCGGCAAGACCGGCATGAAGATTGTCGTCGATCAGCGCTACAGCGACAAGGCGTCGGACTTCAACTCGGTTCTCTCGCTGATCAAGAGCCAGAACGTCGACGCGATTCTCGTCGCCGGCCACGAAACCGAGATCCTTAACTTCATCCGCCAGGCGAAGACGCTGAACGTGAGCCCGAAGTTCTACTCCTTCACCGTCGGCGTGCCGACGGCGGACTTCCGCAGCGCGCTCGGCGGCGACGCGGACTACGCCTACGGCATGACCTCGTGGCTGCCGTCGCCGACGTTCAAGGACGAATACTTCGGCAACGCCGAGCAGTTCGCCAGCGAATACAAGAAGCGGTTCGGCTACGATGCCGACTACCACGCCGCCGCCGCAGCCGCCACCGTGGAGGCTTTCGTCAAAGCGATCGAGGCCACCGGCACGCTCGATCCGGCCAAGTTGCGCGATGCAATCGCGAAGCTCGACTTCGACAGCCTCTACGGCCGCATCAAGTTCAACGCCGTCGGGCAGATCAGCCTGCCGCAGACCGTCGTACAGGTACAGAAGGGCAAGCTCGTCGCCGTCTACGGCCCCAAGGGCATGATAGAAAAGCCGCTCTATCCGATGCCGGGCTGGGGACAGCGCTAACTTGCAGCTCCTCTGGCAGATCCTGATCAACGGCGTCCTGCTGGGCGGGCTCTACGCCCTGATGGCGCTCGGGCTCGTGCTCGTCTGGGGCGTGCTCAACATCGTCAATCTCTCCCACGGCGCGCTCATCATGCTCGGCGCGTACGCAGGCTACTATCTCTTCACCGGCGCGGGCATTGATCCCTTCGTGGCGCTGCCGATCTCGATGCTGCTGCTCTTTATTCTCGGCTACGCGATCCAGCGGGGCATCTTGAATCTCGTCATCCGCGGGCCGATGTTCAATACGCTGCTCATCACCTTCGGCCTGGAGGTCGTCATCACCTATCTCGCGCAGGTGATTTTCAGCGCGGACTTCCGCACGACCAACCCGCGCTACGCCGGCTCGAACTTCGATCTCCTCGGCGCGACCGTGCCGGTCGTCCGCGTCCTCGCCTTTATGCTCGCGCTGGGACTCACGCTCGCGCTGTGGCTTTTCCTCGAGCATACGCGCACCGGCCGCGGCATCCGCGCGACCGCGCAGAACCTCGTCGCGGCGCGCCTCTACGGCGTCAACCCGCGGCGCGTCTACGCTCTCACCTTCGGCCTCGGCTCGGCGCTCGCCGGCGCGGCCGGCACGCTCTACGGCGTGGTGTCTCAGATCAATCCCTATATCGGCGGGGCGCTCACCGCGAAATCGTTCGCGATCGCAATCATCGGCGGGCTCGATAACTCGCTCAACGTCGTCGTGGGCGGGCTCTTCCTCGGCATCGTCGAGGCGCTGACCGCGCTCTACATCGGCCCGACGTACACCGACGTGGTGAGCTTCGGCATCCTCGTGCTCGTGCTGATCGTGCGGCCGACGGGCCTTCTCGGGAGGACGGCATGAAGCTAAGCGCCCAGCTCGCGCTCGCCGCCGTCGGGCTCGCCGCGCTCGCGACGCTCCCGCTCTGGGGGTCCGCCGTGCTCATCCAATTCGGCACCAGCGCGCTCATCCTCGCCGTGCTCGCGCAGGGCTGGAACATCATCGGCGGCTACACCGGCTATTCGTCGTTCGGCAACTCGGTCTTTTA
>DATFWH010000455.1:0-13737 GCA_035259465.1 Binatia bacterium | reverse complement strand
ATTCGTTTGGATTTGCCATAATTCACCTCCCTATCGGGTGAGGCCTGTGTGCTCTATTGACGTTCGCTGAACGTCGTTATTCACGCCGCACCCGATAGAGAGAAGTAATTTAACCACGATTTTCCGTTCGGCCAGTCCTCGAAAAGGGAGGCCCGAAAGCAGGAATGCGGGCCGGAGATGCCCGGCCAAGGTGTAACGAAAAGGTGGACTATCCCGCCAAAGTCTTGGCGGGATCCTGTTTTCCGAGTTTTCCTAAGGAAGAAAGGCCGCTCAGCCTTTTGACGATCGAGGGCGTCTTTTGGTTGACAAAATCGACCTCTTGCTCGGTCGTATAGCGGCTGAGGCTGAATCGGACCGCTCCCTGAAGCCAGTCGGGCGGCACGCCCATCGCCCGGAGCACGTGCGACGGCTCGGAAGAGCCGGCGGTACAGGCCGAGCCGGTCGACGCGCAAATGCCTTCCTGATCGAGCAGCACCAAGATCGCCTCGCCTTCGAGGAACTTGAAGCTCATATTGAGCGTGTTGTCGAGACGCTTATCGCGGGCGCCGTTTACCCGGCTGCCCGGACAGGACTCCAGCAAAGACCGCTCCAGCCGGTCCCTCAGCGCCTGTACGCGCGCCTTATCTTCGCCCATCGTCTGCAAAGCCAGCTCGGCCGCCTTGCCCATGCCGACGATCCCGGCGACGTTCTCGGTCCCGGCGCGCCGGCCGCGCTCCTGGTGCCCGCCGATCAGAAACGGATGGAACGCGACGCCGCGTTTGACATAGAGCGCCCCGACCCCCTTGGGGCCGTGGAACTTGTGCGCGGAGATCGTCAGAAGATCGACGGGCAGCTTTTTTAACTCGAATGGGACCTTCCCCGCCGCCTGGACGGCGTCGACGTGAAAGGAAATTTTCTTCGCTTTGACGATCTCGGCGATTTCGGCGATGGGAAAGAGGACGCCGGTCTCGTTGTTGGCCCACATGATCGAAACCAGCGCCGTGTCGTCGCCGAGCGCCGACTTGAGCTCTTCGAGATCGATCCTGCCCTCGCTGTCCACGCCGAGCCAGGTCACGCGATAGCCTTTTTTCTCCAGATGCTGGCAGAGACCCATGACCGCCGGGTGCTCGACCCGCGTCGTTACGAGGTGGCGCTTTTCCGGCCGCGCCGCCAAGACCGAGCGGATCGCCGCGTTGTCGCCCTCGGTGCCGCAGCTCGTAAAGATAACCTCGACCGGGTCGGCCGCGCCGAGCAGAGCCGCGACTTGCGCGCGCGCCTCCTGGAGCTTGCGCCCGACGTCGCTGCCGAAGCGGTGAATGCTCGACGGGTTGCCGTAGAGCTCCGTCAGATACGGCTCCATCGCGGCGAAGGCCTCGGGCGCGACGCGCGTCGTCGCGTTGTTGTCGAAGTAAACGACCCGGTCCATAGGATTATCCGACGCTGCCCTCAAGATTGACGCCCAAAAGCTTTTGCGCCTCGACCGCGAACTCCATCGGCAGCTCGCGGAAGACCTGCTTGCAGAAGCCGCTCACGATCATCGTCACCGCGTCTTCGCTCGATATGCCGCGCTGCCGCGCGTAAAAGAGCTGGTCCTCGCTGATTTTCGACGTGGACGCCTCGTGCTCGACCCTGGATGTCGCGTTCATGACCTCCTGGTACGGAAACGTATGCGCGCCGCACTTGTCGCCGATCAAGAGCGAATCGCACTGCGAATAGTTGCGCGCGCCCGTCGCTCCCTTCATGATCTTCACCAGCCCGCGGTAGGTGTTCTGCCCATGGCCGGCCGAGATCCCTTTCGAGATGATCGTGCTCTTGGTGTTTTTCCCCATGTGGATCATCTTCGTGCCGGTGTCGGCCTGCTGATAATTGTTCGTGAGCGCGACGGAGTAAAACTCGCCGACCGAGTTGTCGCCCTGCAAGATGCAGCTCGGATACTTCCAGGTGATCGCCGAGCCGGTCTCGACCTGCGTCCAGGAAATCTTCGAGCTCACGCCGGCGCACTTGCCGCGTTTGGTGACGAAGTTATAAATCCCGCCCTTGCCCTCTTTGTCGCCCGGATACCAGTTTTGCACCGTGGAGTATTTAATCTGCGCGTTGTCGTGCGCGATCAGCTCGACGACCGCGGCGTGAAGCTGGTTCTCGTCGCGCATCGGCGCCGTGCAGCCTTCCAGATAGCTCACATAGCTCTTATCATCGGCGATGATCAGCGTGCGCTCGAACTGCCCCGTCTCCGCGGCGTTGATGCGAAAATAGGTCGAGAGCTCCATCGGACAGCGCACGCCTTTCGGGATGTAGCAGAACGATCCGTCGCTGAAGACCGCGGAGTTGAGCGCGGCGAAGAAGTTATCGGTGTATGGCACGACCGAGCCGAGATACTTGCGCACCAGTTCGGGATGGTTGTGCACCGCCTCCGAGAACGAGCAGAAGATGATCCCGAGCTCGCCGAGCTTTTCCTTGAACGTCGTCGCGACCGAGACGCTGTCGAACACCGCATCCACCGCGACGCCGGCCAGCCGCTCGCGCTCGCGCAGCGGAATGCCGAGCTTCTCGTACGTCTCCAAAAGCTCCGGGTCGACCTCTTCGAGACTCTTCGGCTTATTCTTCGACTTCGGCGCCGAGTAGTAGATGATCTTCTGATAGTCGATCGGCGGATAATGGATATTCGCCCACCTGGGCTCCGCCTGCGACTTCTCCAGTTTCTCCCAATGCCGATAGGCCCTAAGCCGCCAGTCGAGCAGCCACTCGGGCTCGTTCTTCTTCGCCGAGATCAAGCGGATAATGTCTTCGTTCAGGCCGGGCGGTACCGTCTCAGCTTCGATATCGGTGACGAAGCCGTACTTGTACTCGCGGTCGGCGAGGATCTCTGCGCTGTTCGCTGGCTTAGCCATCTCTTCGGGCCTTCCCCTATACAGAAAACGAAGTGCCGCAGCCGCACGACCGCTTCACGTTCGGGTTTTGGAATACGAACCCCGATTGCATCAGCTCTTCTTTGTAGTCGAGCTCGGTGCCGTTCAAATAAAGCAGGCTCTTCATGTCGACGAGAATCTTCGCGCCGTCCTTCTCGAAAACCTTATCGCCCGGACGCGACGCGTCGAGATCCATTTTATACTGTAACCCCGAGCAGCCGCCGCCGACGACTTTAAGCCGCAGCCCTTCTTTTTGTTTTTGATCGTCCGCCGCTAGAAGCTGCTTTATCTTGGCGGCGGCGTTCTCCGTTATGCTTACCCCGACCATAATTCCTCCAAAATTAAGAAACCGTCTCCGCGCTTGTCCCCGCTGCGCGCCGCGCCGCGGCGTACAGCGGCGAGAGCTTGCGCAGCCGCGTGACTTCCTCGGCGACCCGTCCGATCGTGTAATCGATCTCCTCCCCGGTGTTGAACCGTCCGAGACCGAACCGGATTGATGCGTGAATCAGGTCCTCGTGGAGCCCGAGCGCGCGCAGCACATGCGAGGGCTCCAGGCTCGCCGTGGTGCACGCCGAGCCGGTCGAGAGCGCAATATCCTTGAGCGCCATCATGAGCGACTCGCCCTCGATGTAGGCGAAGCTCAAATTCATGTTGCCCGGCAAACGCTCCGGCGCGCCGTTGACGTAAACCTCGTCGAGCCGGCGGAGAAGTCCGTCCTTGAGTCTTTCTCTCAACGACGCGAGCCGATCCGCCTCCTGTGTCATTTCCGCGCGCGCGATCTCGCACGCTTTGCCGAAGCCGACGATCGCCGGCACGTTCAGCGTGCCCGAGCGCAGCCCGCGCTCGTGGCCGCCGCCGTCGATGATCGGCTTCAAATTTACTTTCGGCCCCTTCGAGCGGACGTAAAGCGCGCCGACGCCTTTAGGGCCGTACATCTTGTGCGCCGATATCGAAAGCATATCGATGCCCAACTCTTCAACGTCGAGCGGAACCTTGCCGACCGCCTGCGCGGCGTCGGAATGAAAGACGATGTTCCGCTTCTTCGCCATGCGCCCGATCTCTTTGAGCGAATGGAGCGTGCCGATCTCGTTGTTCGCCGCCATGAGCGAAATGAGAATCGTCTTGTCGGTCAGCGCTGCCTCCAGCCGGTCGAGATGCAGCCGCCCCGCGCGATCGACCGGCAGATAGGTAACCTTAAAGCCGCGCCGCTCCAGCGCCTTGCAGCTGTCGAGCACCGCGCGGTGCTCGGTCGCGCAGGTCACGATGTGATCGCCGCGATCCTTGTACCCCTCCGCTGCACCTTTGAGAGCTAAATTATTACTTTCCGTCGCTCCGCTCGTAAAAACGATCTCGCGCGCGGATGTGTGGATCAGCCGCGCAATCTCCCCCCGCGCCTGATCGACCGCCGCTTCGGCCTCCCAGCCGAACGCGTGATGACGGCTCGCCGCATTGCCGAATTTCTCGTTGAAGTACGGCAACATGGCTTCCAGAACCCGCGGATCGACCGGGGTGGTAGAATGATTGTCTAAATAAACCGGCAGCTTAAGCATTGTAGACCTTGTAGGTCTTATTTAACTATATCCAAGGCTCCTTTTATTATCAAGTAGAGTTAAGTTAATGACTAATTGGGGATTTTCCAGCGCTTCGCGCAGGTTTCAGGAAGGCTTTTAAGTACCTGCCGGTATACGAATTTTCAGCGGCGGCGACTTGCTCCGGCGTGCCGTGGGCCACGACCCACCCACCGGCGGCGCCGCCCTCGGGACCTAAATCGAGCACGAAGTCTGCGGCTTTGATCATGTCCAGATTGTGCTCGATGATCACGACGGTGTTGCCCGCATCGGCTAGACGGTTCAGGACGTCGAGCAGTTTCCTGATGTCGTCGAAATGTAGGCCGGTCGTCGGCTCGTCGAGGATGTAGAGCGTCGATCCCGTCGACCGCTTGCTCAGCTCGCGCGCGAGCTTGATGCGCTGCGCCTCGCCGCCGGAGAGGGTTGTCGCCGGCTGGCCGAGGCGCACGTAGCCCATGCCGACATCGCGCAGCGTCTCGAGCCTGCGCCGAATCGCGGGAAAGCTGCTCAAGAACTCTAGCGCTTCGTTGACGGTAAGATCGAGAACGTCGGCGATGCTCCTGCCTTTGTATAAAACCTCCAGCGTCTCGCGGTTGTAGCGTCTCCCGCGGCAGACCGCGCACAGAACATAGACGTCGGGAAGGAAATGCATCTCGATGCGGACCATGCCCTCTCCCTGGCACGCCTCGCAGCGGCCGCCCTTGGCGTTGAACGAGAAGCGGCCGGGACCGAAGCCGCGGATGCGCGCCTCGGGAAGCTGGGCGAAGAGATCGCGAATGTGCGGGAACAGATCGGTGTACGTCGCGGGGTTCGAGCGCGGCGTGCGGCCGATCGGATTCTGATCGATGCTGACGATGCTGTCGAAGAATTCTTCTCCGGAAAGCTTATCGTACGGCCCGGGTTCGAGCGCCGATCCGTGCAGCGTGCCCGCGAGCGCGCGATAGATCGTATCGATCACGAGGCTGCTCTTGCCCGAGCCGGAGACGCCCGTGACGCAAGTGAGGGTGCCGAGAGAAATGGACACGTCGATGTTTTTCAGATTATGCGCTCGCGCGCCTTTCACAGTCAGCTGTCGGCTGCTGCCTTTTCTCCGCCGCTCGGGAAGCGGTATCTGCAACCCGCCGGAGAGGTAGCGCCCGGTGAGCGACGCGCCATTGGCGGCGATCTCGTCCGGCGTCCCCTGCGCCACAACCTCGCCGCCGGCCGTGCCCGCGCCCGGCCCCATATCGATGACGTGATCGGCGGCGGCGATCGCTTCGCGGTCGTGCTCGACGACGACGACCGAGTTGCCGCTTTGCTGCAATTCGCGGAGCAGCGCGAGCAACCGACCATTGTCCCGCGGGTGCAGACCGACGCTCGGCTCGTCCAGCACATAAAACACGCCGACGAGGCCGGAACCGATCTCCGTCGCCAGGCGCACGCGCTGGCTCTCCCCGCCGGAGAGCGTGGCGGCGGCGCGGTCGAGGCTCAGATACTCCAAGCCCACGCGCACGAGAAATTTCATGCGGTCGACGATCTCGCGCAGGATGCGCTCGGCGACGAGGCGCTCGCGCGAGGAGAGGTCGAGTCCGGAGAAGAAAGCGAGCGCGGCGCTGATTGGCATCGCGGAGACCTCCGCGATGTTTTTGCCCGCAATCAGAACGGCAAGCGCCTCTTTGCGCAGGCGCGCGCCTTTGCAAACTTGACAAAGAGACCCGTAGTCCTCCTCCCCATCGTCCTCTTCGTTCTTCGGCTTCTCGCCCCCGAGACGGCCGAGGCCGGCGCAATTGGGACAGGCGCCCTCCGGGCTGTTGAAAGAGAACAATTGCGGCGTGATCTCGGGATAAGAAACGCCGCACTTGAGGCAGACCGATTTCCGGCTGAAGACGAGATCTTCATGCTTGCCATCGGGATAAACGACGGCCGCTTTGACAACTTCCTTGCCGTAGCGCGAAGCGATTTCCAGCGAATCGGCGAGGCGCTTCTCGATTCCAGGTCGAGCGGCGAGCCGGTCGATCACCAGCTCGACGGCGGCGGCCTTCTTTTTCGGCGCGCCGTCCTCCCCCAGCTCGAAGATTTCGCCGTCGATGCGAACGCGGGCGAAGCCCGCGCGCGCGAGCCGGTCGAGCTCGGCCTCGAGATCATTCGGCGCCACCGCGACCGGCGCGAGCACGAGCAGCTGGCTTCGCACCGGCAGCGCCATGAGACGGTCGACGATCTCCTCGACCGTGAGCGCGGAGATTTCCGCGCCGCATTGCCAGCAATGCGGCTTGCCGACCCGCGCGTAGAGAAGCCTGAGAAAATCGTAAATCTCAGTCAGCGTGCCGACGGTCGAGCGCGGGCTTCGGCTCGCGCCCTTCTGCTCAATGGCGATCGCGGGTGACAGCCCTTCGATCGCGTCGACGTCGGGTCGTTCCATCCGCTCGAGGAATTGCCTCGCGTAGGCCGACAGAGATTCGACGTAGCGCCGCTGGCTTTCGGCGTAGATCGTATTGAACGCGAGCGAGGATTTTCCCGAGCCGGAAACGCCGGTGATCACGACCAGGCGGTCGCGGGGAATTTCGAGATCGATGTTTTTTAGATTGTGCTGGCGCGCGCCGCGGATGACGATCTTGCCGGCCATCTAGGTGCGCTGGAGATCGCGCAGGGTCGCTTCGACGATGCCCCGGTACTCCTTGAGCTTCGCCTCGCTGGAGGCCTCGAAGCGGAGCACGAGCGCCGGCTGCGTATTCGACGCGCGAATGAGCCCCCATCCTTCGGGGAATTTTATGCGCACGCCGTCGACGTCGATCACGGGGTAGCGGCTCCGGAAATGCTCGGTCGCCTTCTCCGCGATCTTGAACTTCTGATCGTCGGGACAATCGACGCGGATCTCCGGCGTCGAGACGCTCTTCGGCACGTCGGAGAGGAGCTGCGAAAGCGGTTTATTCGAGCGCGCGACCAATTCGACGAGGCGGAGCGAGGCGTAAATCGCGTCGTCGTAGCCGAAGTAGCGGTCGGCGAAAAACATGTGACCGCTCATCTCGCCCGCGAGGACCGCCTTCGTCTCCTTCATCTTCGCCTTGAGCAGCGAATGGCCCGCCTTCCACATGATCGGTTTGCCGCCGTGCTTTTCGATATCGTCGAAAAGATGCTGGGAGCATTTCACCTCGGAGATGACCGTCGCGCCCGGCTTGTTTTTCAGGATATCGCGCTCGAAAAGAATCAAGAGCTGGTCGCCCCAGAGGATGTCGCCGTTCTCGTCGACTGCGCCGATGCGATCGGCGTCGCCGTCGTAGGCGACGCCAAGGTCGGCCTTTTCTTGTTTCACTTTGTCGATCAGCAGCTTCAAATTCTCGGGAATCGTCGGGTCGGGGTGATGGATTGGGAAACTGCCGTCCATTTCGCAGGCGATCTCCCAGACCTGGCAGCCGAGGTCGCGGAAGACCGGCGGCGCGACCGGGCCCGCCACGCCGCTGCCCGCGTCGAGCACGACTTTGAGCGAGCGCGCGAGCGACGGCACGTCGCGCCGGAGATGCTCGTGGTAAGGCGGTATGATCGCGTAGCTCTCGCGCTTGCCGCCGGGATTCTCCTTGAACTCCTTGCGCTCCATACGCTCGCGCAGGTTTTGGATCTGGGCGCCGTAGAGCGTCTCCTTGCCCATACAGACTTTGAAGCCGTTGTATTCGGCGGGGTTGTGGCTCGCGGTGATCATGACGCCGCCGTCGACGTCGAGATGAAAGAGCGAGAAGTAGAGCAGCGGCGTCGGGCAGACGCCGACGTCGTAAACGTGGAGGCCGGCGGAGATAAGGCCTTTGATCACGCCTTCGGCGTACGGATCGGAGGTCGCGCGGCAGTCGCGCCCGACCGTGACGCGCCGGCCGCCTTTGGCGTAAATCGCCGTGCCGTGGACCTTGCCCAAGAGGTGCGCGAAATCAGCGTCGAAATCCTTCTCCGCCAGTCCGCGTATGTCGTATTCGCGAAAGATCGCCGGGTTCATGATCTCCTCCGCCGTTTGGTCGCGCGCGCGAGGCGCGCCGCCAGCAGGATCGCTTCTTTCATACTGCTCGCGTCCGCGCGATTCTTGCCGGCAATGTCGTACGCCGTGCCGTGATCAACAGAAGTCCTAACGAAAGGCAGACCCAACGTCAATGCCACGCCGCCGATAAAATGATGAAGTTTCAGCGGAATCAGCCCTTGGTCGTGAAACATGCAAACGACGGCGTCGTAGTCGCCGTGCGCGGCCAGATAAAAAAGGCTGTCCGCGGGAAACGGGCCGAACACCGCGACGCCGCGACGCTTCACTGCCTTGACGGCGGGCAAAATGACTTGCGCTTCCTCCCGGCCGAATATCTCCTCCTCGCCGGCGTGCGGGTTCAGCGCGGCAACCGCAATGCGCGGACGCGGGCGGGCGAAATAGCACCTGAGGGCGCGATCGGCCAGCTCGATCGTTGTGGCGATTTTTTTTCGCGTCAGAGTCCCGGCCACGCGCATTAACGGCAGGTGGACCGTCACCAGCACGACTTTCAGCCTGCCGCCGAGCAGCATCATGCGGCTTTCCGCCACGCCGGCGATCTCGCTGAGCAGCTCGGTATGGCCGGGGTAGCGGTACCCGGCCATGTGAAGGACTTTTTTATTCAGCGGCGCGGTCGCGATCGCGTCGACCGATCCCGCGAGCGCGGCGCGCGCCGCTTCGGTGACATAGCGGTAGACCGCAGCGCCGCAGGCGCGCGACGGCACGGCGGGCTTCGATTCCGCCGGCGAGAGCGCGGATAGAGAGCGGACGGGCACCCCGGCCGGCCACGGCAGCCCCGGCTCCCACGCACTCAGAGAGACTCGCGAATGGATTTTTTTCTGTGTGCGCGTAAGCACGCCGAGGTCGCCGAAGACAACAGGCCGGCACGCGCGGCGGACCATCGGATGCGCCAACGCCTTCAGGACGACCTCCGGACCCACGCCGGCGGGATCGCCCATCGTTACGGCAACGACGGGTTTAGCCATTGTGCGAATAAAGTAGCGGCGAGCGCCGGGTACGTATGGGGCGCAAGAATGCCGATGATTATGTGAAGGTGGCACAAAACCGCGACGTATTCCACCGGCCTCTGCGCCGACAGTCCCTGACACCTAGCCATTTGGCCGATACCGGATGTTGTGCGAAATCTTTATTGTGTGAAGTGGACGGAGATATCGCTCCGCCTAATCCAATCCTGGAGGCTTTAAAAATGGAATCGATATCCGAGAGCAATACAACACTGAAGTCCTTGTCACACGATCTGGCGCAGGTCGTCGAACGCGTCGGGCCGGCAGTCGTCGCCGTAAACGCCCGGCGGCATTTGTCCTCGAGCGGCGTATGCTGGCGCGACGGCGTCGTCGTCACAGCGGCGCACACGGTCAGACGCACAGACAGCATTTCCGTCATTTCGACGCAGGGAGCGACTCTGGCCGCCACTTTGGCGGGGGCCGATCCGAGCACTGACCTCGCCGTGCTGCGCGTTCCCGGCGCCGAGGTGTCCCCGCCGCTTTTCGGCGACACTGACCAGCTAGAGATAGGACATCTGGTTATCGCGGTCGGGCGCGGGGCGCGCCGCGGTCTCAACGCGACATTGGGAATTGTCGGCGTCTTAAGCGGAGCGTGGCGCACGTGGGCCGGCGGATTGATCGATCGGTTCGTCGGCTTGAATATCTCGCTCCACCCCGGCGCGGCGGGCGGTCCGCTGATCGACACTCAGGGCCGCGTTCTGGGCATCAATACCGCGGCCCTGTCGCGGGATACGGTGTTGGCGATTCCCGTTTCAACGGTAAATCGCGTCGTCGACCAGCTCCTGGAAAAGGGACGGATGAGTCGTGGATATCTCGGTTTGGGGATGTACTCGATTCCGCTGCCGGACTACTTGAAGGACACGCACAAGCTGTCGGCCGATTCGGGGCTGATGGTCGTCAGCGTCGAGCAGCATGGGCCGGGCGACCGGGCAGGCGTGCTGCTGGGCGATGTGGTCGTCTCCGTTGAGGGCAAGGCGCTGGGCAGGGTTCGCGATCTGCGCGCATTTCTCGATCCGTCCTCTGTAAACAAAACGATCTCGCTGTCGGTAATCCGGGCGGGGGAGGCTGTCGAGCTAAAGCTGACGGTCGGCGAACGATGAAGCACGGGCAAGGATAGGCTGTTCGAGGGTCTCACGTGGTGCGCATCGTTATCGGCGCGAGTTCCAAAGTCGTGCGGCTTGGCCTGGAGTCGCTTGTGGAAACAGAGCCTTCGTTCAAGCTCGTGGGGAGTTTTTCGCTCGGGGACGCTTTGGCGCGGCTCGCGGACTTGCAGCCGGATGTCGCCGTTTTGGATCTCGCATCGCCGGTGGATGAGGCGATGGTTTTTTCGCTGGAACAGGAGCCGGCGCCGCCGCGGCCGGCGCTGGTCGTTCTAAGCGACGAGCCCGGAAGCTTTCCCGTGGCCGAGGCGTTTCGCGCCGGCGTACGGGCGATACTGCCGCGCCGGCCTCAGCCCGCGGAGCTCATCGCCGCGCTTCAAGCGAGCGCCGCCGGCCTGGTCGTCTTACACCCCGATGCGCTCGAACCTGCGCTCTCGCCGGCGGAGATGGATACCGATGAGATTCTTACCCCGCGGGAGATCGAAGTACTGCGCATGATCGCGGAGGGATCAGGCAACAAGCTGATCGCGGCCCGGCTGGAAATTTCCGACCATACGGTGAAGTTCCACGTCGCCTCGATCTTCACGAAACTCGGCGCCGGCAGCCGCACCGAGGCCGTGACCATCGGCATCCGCAAGGGTCTGCTTATGATTTAGGGGACGACTCTACTTCGAGAACGGATTCAGCTTGCTCCAGAAGCCGCGCGACTCCGGCGGCTTTTCCGCGGGCGCGGGCGCGTTGGGGTTTTCCACAGGCGCCAAGACTTCGTCGACGGTATCCGAGTCGTCCGACGATTCGCTGCGGAAGAGCGGCGTGCCGAAAAGGCTGATGACGTTCTGACCGGCCCGGGGGCTCGGTTTGCCGGTTTCGTCGACGTCGTCGGTCGGCGTCTTTTTAAACGGATTCAAGAAATCATACCAGTTCGACTCTTCGGTTCGCCGGCCGGAAGCAACGAGCGCATCCATTGTGCCTTCCTTGGTGTCCTCCGGGCGGAAGACGACGCCGGCAAGCTTAACGTCGACGCGGTGCTTGCGGCGCAAGTCGCTTCTCAGCCACTTCTTGAACCGCTCGTCCATCGCCTTGCTGAGGACTTCCTCGCGGACTTTGTCCTTGACGTCGGCGAACGCGAGCTGCTTTCCGCCTTCGCGCGCTTCGAGCTTGATGAGATGAATTCCGGCGCTGGTTCGCAGAGGCTCGCTCACCTCGCCGACGTTGAGCCGGCCGAAGGCGGCCTGGTCGATCTCTTTCAATAAGCTGCCCTTCGTGACCCAGCCGATATCTCCGCCGTCCGACGCTCCGGCGCCTTCGGAGTAGGTCTCGGCGAGCTTCGCGAAGTCCTCTCCGGCCAAGATGCGACGCCGAACCTCGGCGGCCTTGTCGGCGACCGATTTTTCCTTGGCTTTGTCGGCGCCTTCGGGAATCGTGAACAGGATATGGCGCAAACGCACTCGCTGCTCGGAGACGAATTTCTTCTGATTCAGATTGTAATACCGCTCGACGTCGTCGGCGGTGATGTTAACGCGCTTTCTCACCTGCGCGTCGATGATCTCGCTCTTTTCGATCTCGGCGCGAATCGAGGCGCGATATTTCTCCCACGTGACGCCCTCCGAGGCGAGCGCTTTTTTGAGCTGCGGTTCGTCGATGCGATTTTTCTCTTTGACTTCGTTGATGTAATTGTCGATGTCCTCGTCCGCCACTTTGATGCCGGCCTGTTTGACCTCGGCGGCGAGCATCTTATCGGTGATGAACTGCTCGAAGACCGCCTGATCTTCCTTGCCGAGATCGTTCAGGTCTCCGGTGGGAAACTCGCGGTTCATCTGCCGCTTGGCGTAGAGCTTGAAGTCCCTGAGCGTGTAAGGTTCACCGTCGATGACGACGAGAACCTGCTCGACCACACCGGCGCGAACGAAGCTAATGAAGGGACCGACAACCGCCAGCGAGAGAACCAAAAACGCGCAGAAAAAGCGCCGCGTTAACATGAAAGAAGTCACACCTTCGGAGATTACGATCGAAGACTGACTAGCTATCACAGCGCTCCTCGAAAAGGAAGCATTTTCCAGCCTACTCTTCCCTGTCGGCGCTGCGCTTGGCGAGATAAAAGATCAAGGCGACGATGAGAATCATTACGATAGGCGGCAAGACTGCGGCCATAAGACGCTTTCCCCCTTGTTCGTGGCAGGCCCTCATTCTGCCATTCGGCGGCGCAGCGGTCAACCGTAAACAGCGCGTAGACGCGCCTTCGCCTCCCTGTTATAGAACACGCATGAAACGCCTCCGGCTGGCGGCCGTCGTTCTCGCATTGACGATCGTCGCGCCCGCGCTGCTGTACGCCGCGCAGGACGAGCTCCATCTGGTCGGATGGTTTCTCGTCGCCACGCCCACGATGGGTGATCCGCGCTTTAAAGAAACGGTTGTCTATATGATCGGGCACGGCCGCGAGGGCGCGTTGGGCCTCGTCGTCAATCGGCCGGTCGCCGAAGGGCCGCTCTCGGACCTTTTGAAGGGACTGGGGCGCGATGCGGGAACGGCCAAAGGCAACGTCACGATTCATTACGGCGGCCCGGTCGAGATCGAGAAACTTTTCATCCTGCACAGCAACGATTACGCCGGACAAAATACCCGCTTTGTCGGCAACGGGCTCGGCGTCACGTCCGATGCCGACATTCTGCGCGCGATCGCCGGCGGCAAAGGACCGCGGCAAAAGCTTTTCATCTTCGGCTACTCAGGGTGGGGGCCCGGACAGCTCGAGGCGGAGATCGAATCCGGCGCGTGGTTCGTGATGCCCGCCGAGACGTCGCTCATCTTCAACAGCGAGCCCGATAAAACTTGGGAGCGGGCTCTCGCCAAGCGGAAAGTGAAGACGTGAGGTTACGCGCCCGCGGCGCCTGATGCGACCGCGCCACGCGCTTTTTCGCCCGGCAGCTGAATCGACTGCAAAAACGCGATGACTTCGGGGATGACTTGATCCCATGCCTCGCTCTTCGGATTGAAGGACAACCTTCCCTCGGGCGACAGGCGCAGCTTGCCGCCGTTTTTGCTGACGAGCGCGACCAGTCGCTCCACGTTGACCGGCGAGTCGCGGTGAAAGAGCAGCGACACGCGCCCATCGTTGTAGGCGATCTGCTCGACCAGGTATTCCTTTAAAATCCTGCGCAGGTCCATCACGCGAAAGAGATTCTCCACGAC
>DATFWH010000454.1:0-6189 GCA_035259465.1 Binatia bacterium | reverse complement strand
GAACCGCCGGCCGTCGCGCGTGGCCGCGGGGGCCACGCTCCGCGTCCAGGCGCCCGCGCCGTTTCGCCTCCGCTGGACGCGCGACGAATGGCGGACGATAGCGGACGACGAGGCGCGCGGCGTCGGCATAGGGCTCTATTTCACCGACATCGCCGTGCCGCCGGCGCAGCGCGCACCGCTGCGCTTTACATTCTACTGGACTGCGGACGACCGATGGGCAGGGGAGGACTATTTCGTGGAAATCGAAAAATAGCGCGCAGGGAGGGGGATGTTATGCGCTGCGGTTACGGTTTCCCCTGCCAGTCTACGTTAGGGCCCGTCTTTTTCACCTCCGAAACATGACTGAGGTTTTTTTATCCGAGAGAAGCGGGAAAAGCCCGAGGTAGATCTGTAGCTCTCTTGTACTCGCCTTGCGTCAAAAGATGTAAAGAGAAAGTTAGAGGAGGTTTCTATGAACAGTTTGAGAACCATTGTTCTGGGAAGCCTGTTCGCCTCAGCTGTCCTTCTTTCAGGCTCGCCTGCTTTGGCGTGGGGTCCCAATGGTCCCATGGGAGCTCCGGGAGGTTTCGGGCCGGGTCCGGGATGGCGGGGCGGCGCCATGCCTTTTGGCTTCGCTCCCGGGCGTGATTTCCGGGGCAACGGCTTCGGTTTCCAGGGTGACAGGTTCGATTTCCGCCGCGACCGCGGCGATATCTTTTTCGACCGCCGAGACATCTTCAGGGATCGGAGAGATATCCACGGCGATTTCCGCGATCTAAGAGCGGATCGCTTCGACCTCCGAAGAGATCTCCGCAGGGGAGCCGACCCGCAAGATATCGCTAGAGACCGCCAGGATATTTTCAACGACCGGGCGGATATCCGAAGCGACCGCAGGGATTTGAGAAGCGACTTCCGCGATTTGGACCGAGACTTCTTCTTCCGACGGGATTTCGACCGAGACTTCTTTTTCCGCCGGGATTTCCGGGACCGCGACTTTTCCAGGTTTGGTTTTTTCGATCCCCGGTTCCGGTAAACGCGGGCATTGGTCCTAGACGATCAGCCGGACGATCTCGCGTCCGAGCCGGAGCACTGGAGCCAGGCCGGCGCTTTGCCGCCGTGGAGCGGCAGGTTCGCGATCCCGGTCTGGCGCATGAAAGGATTATGTCAGTCTTCGGTGTCCCCGAAGTAGTCCCTTAAGATTCTCTCCTTGACGTATTCGAGCGCGCCGAGATCCTGAATGATGTCGCCGCCGCTGTCATAGAAGATGATATCGCCGTCGCGGGTGCGTCCGACGGCAACGAGCCAATCGAGTTCGTGCCGGTCCTCCAGAAGGTAATTGATTGCTTGGTCGGCGCCCTTGCTGCCGATGATGGTGACTTTGGGAGCAGGGTTTTTCTTCGCCTGTGACATCGAGCCCTCCTCTGCGCTGTGAACTATATCAGAGGCGCGTCGGGGATTACAACGAAGTAATTTCCGCGACCTATTAGCGCAATAGAATCAGCAGCTTATCCGCCCTTTTTTCACTTTAGGGCGAGTTCCGCCAGGGCCTCCACATGGAACGTGTGGGGAAAAAGGTCGACCGGGCGGACGCGCTTCAGAGCATACCCTTTTTGCGCGAGTCCGGCGAGGTCGCGGGCGAGGGTCGCGGGATTGCACGATACGTATAGAATCCTTTCGGCGCCGAGCGCCGCGAGGTCTTTTTCCAGTCCCTTGGCCCCCGAGCGCGGCGGATCGAGGACGATTTTAGTAAACTTCTCGCCTGTCTCGCGCAGCCGGCGCGCCGCTTTCGGCGCGTGCGACTGGATCCAGCGGATATTTTTCAAACTATGCTTGTCGCTGTTCTTCTTTCCGTTCGCGACCGCGCGCGCATGGCCTTCGACCCCGACGACTGCCCCCGCACGCCGGGCGACGGGCAGAGTGAAATTCCCAGCGCCGGAATAGAGCTCGAGCACGCGGTCGGACGGGGCGAAAGCGCCCCAGTCGAGCAACTCCTGCACGAGACGCCGGTTGCCGTCGCGGTTCACCTGCGTGAACACTTCGGCGTCGACCTCCATCTCAAGCCCGTCTTCCGGCACGACGGTGATTTTGTCGCTGCCCCATGAGCGGCGGCAGTTCTTGCCGAACAATACGACGCCCGCAACATCGGTGTGTTCGCGGAGAAAAGCTCTCGCCGCCGCGTCATCGTCGGCCGCGATATCGCCGTCGACTTTTCCGGCGAGCACGACGTTGTCGCCGCTGTCGCCCTCGACGATCTCCACTTCGACGACATGGGAGACAAGCCCGTCGATCCAAGCGCGCGCGGCGTCGAGGCGGCGATCGGCGCCTTCGGCCGCGATCAGGCACGATGCGATCTCGATGAGCTGGTGGCTGAACAGCCTGTGATAACCGAGCCGCCGCCCCGGCGCGGCGTGCAGCCGGATGCGGCGTCGGTAGCGGTATTCTTCCGGCGACGACATTATCGGGAGCAGCTCGTAATTTTCCAGTTTGCCGATCCGGAGGAGCGCGTCGACGACGCTCTTTTGCTTCGCCTCGAGCTGCGCCTCGTAGCGCACCGTTTGCCACGGGCAGCCGCCGCAATCGCCCACGTAGGGGCAGGGCGGCTCCTGGCGCGCGGGCGAGGGGACGAGGACACGCGCGAGCGCGCCGACGGCGTAATTGCCCTTGTCCTCGACGATCGTCGCTTCGATTTCGTCGCCGGGAACTGTGAGTGGGACCATGACGACTCGGCCGTTATGCCGGCCGATGCCGTACGGCCCGTAGGCGAGCGCGTCGATCCTGAGCCGCAGCCTCTCGATGGCGTCGTTCATGTAGCGCGTGTTATAAAGCGAGATATCCTAGCGGATATCGTCCCAAACATGAACCCCGACCCGCGCCTCGATAAAGGCATCGAAGAATTCAACCGCGGGCTTTTCTTCGAGTGCCACGAGACGCTCGAAGAAGTCTGGCTCGAAGACCACGGGGAAGACCGGCTTTTCTATCAGGGCATCATCCAGATCGCCGCCGGCTACTATAAGTTGCAGCAGGGCGTGCTCATCGGCGCGATCAAGCTCTGGCGCACGGGCTTGGAAAAGCTCGAGCCGTACGGCCCGGTGTATCTCGGCGTCGATCTGCTATCGCTCGTCAAGCCGACAAAGGAAAATCTCGCCCGCGCCGAGGCCGCGGAGAGCCAGGGCGTCGCGGCTGAATTATGCGCGCCGCAGATTCTGCGGGCCGGCGGCGCATGATCCGTTTGATCGACGTGCAGAAAAGCTACACTCAGGGCGGCGCCGAGGTGACCGCGCTCTCAGGTGTGTCGCTGCATATCGCGCGCGGGGAATTCGCCGCCGTCATGGGACCTTCCGGCTCGGGGAAGAGCACGCTGCTCCATCTGATCGGGGGGCTCGATAGGCCGAGCGCCGGCGACGTCGTCGTCGACGGCAAAGTCATCTCACAGATGGACGACGATGCGGTCACGCTGTTTCGCCGCGAGAAGGTCGGCTTCATTTTTCAATTCTTCAATCTCCTGCCGACCCTGACGGGGATCGAAAATGTCGCGCTGCCGCTCATTCTCGACGGCAAGAGCGAGCGCGAGGCGGAAGCGCGGGCGGAGGCGCTGCTCGCGCGCCTCGGCCTCGCGGCGCGCCGCGATCATCTGCCGGAGCAGCTCTCGGGCGGCGAGATCCAGCGCCTCGCGATCGCCCGCGCGCTGGTGTTCGATCCGCCGATCCTGCTAGCCGATGAGCCGACCGGCAATCTGGACTCGAAAAACGGCGCCGCGATTCTGGAGACGATCCGCACTATCAACCGGGAAGCCGGCTCAACCGTCGTGATGGTGACGCACGACCGCGACGCGGCGGCGCGGACCGACCGCGTAATCCATTTGCGGGACGGCCGGCTCGAAGAGGAGCGCCGCTGATGCTCAGGCTCCTCCGTCTCGTGAGCTGGCGCCATGTGGAGCGCCACCGGCTGCGCACGCTGCTCACGTTTCTCGGCATCGTGCTCGGCGTCGCGGTGATCGTCGCCATCGCGCTCGTCAACCGCACGCTCTCCGGCTCGTTCCAGCGCACGATCGATCTCATCGCCGGGAAGGCCGTGCTCCAGGTCGACAACGGCGAGAGCGGCTTCGCCGAGACGCTCTATCCGATCGTCCGCGATACCCCGGGCGTCGCCGATGCCGCGCCGGCGGTCGAAGGCTTTCTGCCGCTCGTCGGCGCGAAAGGCGAGAAGCTGTATATCTACGGCGTCGATTTTCTCGCGGATTCTTCCATCCGCGAGCAAAAGTTCGTGGGCGGCGGATCGGCGATGGAAGACGCGCTCGACTTCATCGCCAACCCCGATTCCGTCGCCCTCACCGAGGGATTTTCGCGCCGTCTGAATATTCCGATTGGTGCCAAGCTCCGCCTCGCGACGAGCCGCGGCGTGCGCGAATACACCGTGCGCGCGCTGCTGAAGGAGGAGGGCGCCGCGACAGTCTTCGGCGGCAGCTTTGCGCTCATGGACCTGCCGGTCGCGCAGATCGCGCTCGGGAAAGAAGGGAAGCTCGACATCGTCGATCTCACCACCGAGCCCGGAGAATCGATCGAAGCCGTCCGGCAGCGGCTTCAGGCGCGCGTCGCCGGCGCCGCGCAGGCGGTGCGGCCGCGCGAGCGCGGCGAGCAGGTTGAGTCGCTCACGACTTCTTTCCGCGTCGGTCTTTTCTTCGTCAGCCTCATTGCGCTCTTCGTCGGCTTCTTTTTGATCTTCAACACGGTTTCCGTATCCGTCATCCAGCGCAAGCGCGAGATCGGCACGCTGCGCTGCCTCGGCATTCTCCGGCGGCAGATTTTATCGCTCTTTGTTTTGGAAGCGCTGGTACTCGCGCTCGCGGGCTCCGTCGTCGGCATCGCCGCCGGATTTTTGCTCGCCCGGGCGGCGCTCTATTCGGTCGGTCAGACCGTCAACAGCCTCTTTTTCCAATTCGACATCGCCGGCGGCGGAGCGGATTGGACGCAAATGGTTGTCGGCCTTGTGGGCGGCATCGGTATCGCGCTGCTGGCTGCGCTGTATCCTGCATGGCAGGCGGCGCGCGTGACGCCGCTCGAAAGCTCGCGCCAGGCGGTGTGGCGGCCCCGCCGTGCCGGCGTATCGCGCGCGTCGGTTATCGGGATCGTCCTGATATTGCTCGCGCCCGCCGTCGCCGTGGTCAATCCATCGGGCTTGAGCGGCGTGGGGAAATTTACGCTGGGCGTGATCGCGATGATGCTGTTTCTGCTCGGTCTTTCGTTTCTCGCGCCGCTTTTTGTCTCGTGGTGGGCGGGCTTTTTCTGGCGCGCGACCGGCCGTTTGCCGGCGCACGCCGGATTCCTGCGCAACGAGGCGCGGCTCGCCAGCGACAGCCTGAGGCGCGCGCCGGGGCGCTCGGGCATGACGATCGCGACGCTCATGATCAGTCTCGCCGCGATTTTCACCGTCGCCGCCTTCGTCGCGAGCGTGCGCGAGTCGCTGCTCGACTGGGTCGACCGGATGGTCACGGCCGATCTCGTGGTCCATTCGGGCGCGAGAACGGCGGGGCCGCTTAACGTGCCGCTGCGGGAAGAGTTCGGCGCGAAGCTGGAGAGCGTCCCCGGCGTGGCCGTGGTCGATTATTACCGCCTGATTCGTTCCACCTACGAGGGCCGTCCCATCATGATCGAGTCTTTTTCCGCCCAGCGCTCGGCCGCTGTGCGCACGCTGCCGATGCTGTCAGGGGACGGCGGCGCGGCATTGCGGGACCTCGCCGCCGAGAAAGGCGTGCTCGTCAGCGAGAGCTTTCAGAGAAAGTTTGGCAAGCATATCGGCGAGACGATCCGTCTCGCGACGCCGAGCGGTCCGGCGCAGTTCAAAATCATAGGCGTTTACGTCGACTACTCGTCCGATTCCGGGAGCGTGCTGATCGAGCGAAACTTGTACAAGCGCTTCTGGAAAGACGATCTCGTCGACGCGTTCGATTTGTGGCTCGCGCGCGGCACCGCGCCGGAGACCATTACCGCCGAGATCAACCGGCGCTACGGCGACGAGTATCAACTGTTCGTCAGCACGCACCGCGAGCTCAGGAATAACGTCGTCCGCTTGATGGAGCAGTCGTTCAGGGTCAACTACGCCGTCGAGATCGTCGCCGTCGTGGTGGCGATCTTCAGCGTCGTCAACACGCTGCTCGCCTCGGTCCTCGACCGCACGCGCGAGATCGGCGTGCTGCGCGCCATCGGCGCGACC
>DATFWH010000453.1:0-4535 GCA_035259465.1 Binatia bacterium | reverse complement strand
TCACGGGCGAATCGGCGCCGGTCATCCGCGAGGCGGGGGGCGATCGGTCGGCTGTCACGGGCGGCACGACGGTGCTGTCGGACTGGATCATCGTGCGCATCGCGGCGAACCCGGGGGAGTCGTTCCTGGATCGGATGATTGCGATGGTGGAGGGCGCGAAGCGCCAGAAGACTCCCAACGAGATCGCGCTCAACATCTTGCTCGCCGGTCTCACGCTCGTCTTTCTCTTCGCCTGCGTCACGCTCGTGCCGCTCGCGCTTTATTCCAACATCGCTATCTCGGTCACGGTCATCGTGGCGCTGCTCGTCTGCCTCATCCCGACGACCATCGGCGGGCTGCTGTCCGCGATCGGCATCGCCGGCATGGACCGACTCGTGCGCAAGAACATTCTCGCGATGAGCGGTCGCGCCGTCGAGGCGGCCGGCGACGTCGACACGCTGCTGCTCGACAAGACCGGCACAATCACGCTCGGCAACCGCATGGCGACGGAATTTATCAGCGCCAAAGGTGTGACGACGGCCCGGCTCGCCGAGGTCGCGCAGCTCGCTTCGCTGGCGGATGAGACGCCCGAGGGGCGCTCGATCGTCGTGCTCGCGAAGGAAAGCTTCGGCATCCGCGGGCGCGAGATCGCCGATCATCCGGTGTTCCTCCCCTTCAGCGCCAAGACGCAGATGAGCGGCGTCGACTTCGCCGACAACGGCTCGTCGCGGCGCATCCGCAAGGGCTCCGCGACGGCGATCCGGCAATATGTCGAAAGTATCGGCGGCACGTTCCCCGGCGAAGTCGGCAGCGCGGTCGAGTTCGTCTCGCGCCAGGGCGGCACGCCGCTGGTCGTCTCCGACGGCCCGCAGGTCCTCGGCGTGATCCAGCTGAAGGACGTCGTCAAAGGCGGCATCAAAGAACGCTTCGCGCAGCTCCGGCAGATGGGCATCAAGACGGTGATGATCACCGGCGACAACCCGGTGACCGCCGCAGCGATCGCCGCCGAGGCGGGCGTGGACGACTTCATGGCGGAGGCGAAGCCCGAGGACAAGCTCGCGCGCATCCGCCGCGAGCAGGCCGGCGGCCACTTGATCGCGATGACCGGCGACGGCACCAACGACGCGCCCGCGCTCGCACAGGCCGATGTCGCGGTCGCGATGAACACCGGCACGCAAGCGGCTAAAGAGGCCGGCAACATGGTCGACCTCGATTCGAATCCGACGAAGCTCCTCGAAGTCGTCGAGATCGGGAAGCAATTGCTCATGACGCGCGGCGTGCTGACGACGTTCTCGATCGCCAACGACGTCGCGAAATATTTTGCGATCATCCCGGCGATGTTCGCCGGAGTTTACCCCGAGATCGCGCCGCTCAACGTCATGCATCTAGCGACGCCGCTGAGCGCGATTCTCTCGGCCGTCATCTTCAACGCGATCATCATCGTGCTCTTGATCCCGCTGTCGCTTCGCGGCGTGAAATACCGGCCGGTCGGCGCCGGCACGCTGTTCGCCCGCTCGCTTTTGATCTACGGCGTCGGCGGCGTTATCGCGCCGTTCGTCGGCATCAAACTGATCGACATGATCTTGGAAGCCATCGGGCTGGTATGACGCCGGGGATAATTCGGCCGAGGAAATAACAATGAAGAAGCAATGGGAAATCGCCATACGAACCACGATCGTTACGCTCGTCTTGACAGGGCTGATTTATCCGTACGTCGTCACAGGCCTCGCGCAGATGCTCTTTCCATCGCAGGCGAACGGAACGTTGATCGCCGACAAAGACGGCAAGGCGATCGGCTCGGAGATCATCGCGCAGCCGTTCATGAATCCGGCGTACCTCCAGCCGCGGCCTTCCTCGGCGGGCGATAAAGGCTGGGACGGCACGTCGTCCGGCGGCTCGAATTTGGCGGTTACCTCCAAGAAGCTCCAGGAACGCGTCGCCGCCGACGTGAAACGGTTGAAGGAAGAAAATCCCGATCAGCCGGCCGCTATTCCCGCGGAACTCGTGACTGCATCCGCCAGCGGCCTCGACCCCGACCTCTCGCCGGCCGGGGCGTTGTGGCAAGTGCCGCGGATCGCGAAGGCGCGGAAAACATCGCCGGATAAAATCGCCGGGATCATCAACGCCACCGTCAAGGACAGAACGCTCGGCTTTATCGGCGAGCCGCGCGTGAACACGGTACGCGTGAACTTGGAGCTCGACCGGCAGTTCGGCCGGCCGACTCCGATTCCGGGCCAGGACCGAAAGGAAGATAAGAAGGAAGCCGCGCCGGCTGCCGACGCAGCCGCGGCGCAGAAGCAGTGAGGCACGTATGAAGAAAATCGAGGCGCTCGTCCCGGCTTTCAAGGCCGACGAAGTGAGGCAGGCGCTCATGCCCTACAAGCTCCGCCGCCTGACGCTCATCGAAACGCGCGGCGGCGGCGGCGAACAGACGCAGCTGCGGGAATATCGCGGCGTCCAGTATGCGCAGGACGCCTTACAGATGAAGCTGGAGTTGATCGTGGATGAGGACGAGGCCGATGCGATCGCCGACGCTATCGTCGCGGCGCTTCGAACCGGCGCGCTGTGCGACGGCGAAGTCTGGGTGCTGCCGATGGACAAAGTGCTCAGTGTGCGCGTGGGAAAACAAAGCGCTCCCGCGCTGCTGGCGCAGCCGGCGGCTGCGCCGCGTAAGGTTTCGTTGAAATCGTTGTTTTCGAGTTTTCGGAGCGGCAGCTCGACATAGACAATGCTGAAGTTCACCATCCAGCACCCGTTCGATCCGAACAACGCCTCGCTCAGAAGGCTGCTGGAGGCGCACGTCGTTTACGAGCGCATGACGGCCGCGAAGAAGTTTGGCCTGCATCTTCTCGCAGCCGTCGGCGCGATTGTCTGGCTCGGCGCGGAGTGGCCGCAGTTTCTGCCCGCCCGCGTGCTCGATTCCGCGCTCGCGGTCTGGGCCGCGCTTCTTTTCTTCTGCGTCTTGGCGACGGTCGAGGAATGGGTGTGGCATCGCAAGGTCTCGCGCTACATCGACGAGCAGCAGACCAAGCAGCGCAAGGCCGGATGAGCTTCGCGGCGTCGCCCTTCTCGCTTTACCCTGCGCATGCGAAATAGGATATAATCGTTTCTTCCATGGCTGACACGCGTCCCGATCCCGACGCGATCCTCGCCGGGCTGCGCGAAGAGCCCGCGGGCCGCGGCCGCTTGACGGTTTTCCTCGGTATGTCCCCGGGCGTCGGCAAGACCTATATGATGCTCGAATACGCCCGGCGGCGCATGAAAGAAGGCGTCAACGTGGCAGTCGGCGTCGTCGAGACGCATAAACGCGCGGAGACGGAGGCGCTGCTGAGGGGGCTGCCGATCGTCCCTCGCAAAACGATCGAGTACAAGGGTGTGACGCTCGAGGAGATGGATCTCGACGCGATCCTCGATCTCCATCCCGAACTGATGCTGGTCGACGAGCTGGCGCACACCAACGCGCCCGGCAGCCGCCACCCCAAGCGCTATCAGGACGTGCTGGAGCTCCTGGATGCGGGGATCTCCGTCTACACGACCGTCAACGTCCAGCATATCGAAAGCCGCGTCGACGTCGTCCGCCAGATCACCGGCGTCACGGTCCGCGAGACAGTGCCCGACTCGGTCCTCGACCGCGCCGACGAAGTGCAGCTCGTCGATCTTACGCCGGAGCAGCTGCGCGAGCGCCTCGAAGAAGGAAAAGTATATCTCGGCGAGATGGCCGAAGCGGCGTCGGCCAATTTTTTCAAGCTGGAAAATTTAGCTGCGCTGCGCGAGATGGCGCTGCGCTTCGCGGCCGAGCGCGCCGATACGGCGGTGCGCGAAGCGATGCGCGAGCGCAAGATCAGCGGCCCGTGGAAAAGCGGCGAGCGCCTGCTCGTCGGCATTTCCCACGATCCCCAAGCCGAGAGCCTGATCCGCTGGACGCGCCGCGTCGCCGGCGAGCTCAACTGCCCGTGGCTCGCCGTTTACATCGAGCCGAACAAATCCATCGAGGGACCGGCCAAAGACCGCCTGACCCGCAATTTATCGCTCGCGCGCCAGCTCGGCGGCGACGTCATCGTCACGTCAGGCGAGAACGTGAGCGAGACGCTGCTGCGCGTCGCGCGCGAGCACAACGCGACCCAGATCGTCGTCGGCAAGCCGACGCGCTCGCCGTGGCTTCACTGGCTCACCGGCCGCTCGCCGGCTTACGATCTAATCCGCAAAAGCGGCTTCATCGACATCTACGTCGTCCAGCCGGAAAAGCGCGCTGCCGCCGAGCGGCCCGGCTGGCGGCGGTTTTCCGCCGGCGCGCCGGCGTCCGAGTTCATGGCCGCGGCGCTCCTCACCATCGTGGTGACCGGGATGTGTTTTCTGATCGAACCATGGGTGGGATATCGCGCGATTGCGCTCGTCTATCTGCTCCTGGTCGTCGCCGTGAGCTTCAAACTACACCGCGGGCCGGTGTTATTGGTCGCGGCGGCGAGCGCGGTGCTGTGGAATTTTCTTTTCATCCCCCCGACCTTCACGCTCTACATCGATACCTTCCATGATGCGATGATGTTCGCCATCCTGTT
>DATFWH010000452.1:0-6885 GCA_035259465.1 Binatia bacterium | reverse complement strand
ACTCCAGCGCATCTTCGGCGACGTAGCGGTCGGTAGCGGCGACGACCGCCACGGGCTCGCCGACCCAATGGGTTTTTTCCACCGCCAGCGCATAACCGGTCCAGCCTTCGGGAACGCCGAACACGGGGCGCGACCAATCTTTGACTTCTTTGCCGGTCAGTATCCCGGAAACGCCGGGAAGCTTTTCCGCGCGCGAAGTCTCGATCGACTTGATCCGAGCATGGGCGTGCGGGCTGCGGAGAATCGCGGCGTGCAGCATGCCGGGAGCGCGAATGTCGTTGCCGTACTCCACCTTGCCGGTGAGCAGAAGCGGGTCTTCCATCCGCGGACTGTCTTTGCCGACGTGACGCGGCTGGCTGATCGGCAGTTCGCTCGGAAGCTTGGGCTCAGGCATGAGCACTGGAGACCTCGCTAGCGGTTACGCAGCCGCGATGCCGCCAACTTCACAGACTCCAAAATATCCTGATAGCCGGTGCACCGGCAGAGGTTGCCGGAAAGCCACTCTTTGATTTCGTCTTCGTCCGCGTCGGGGTGTTTGCTCAGGAGCTCGTAGGTCGTCATCAAAAAGCCCGGCGTGCAGAAGCCGCACTGCAGCCCGTGCTTTTCGCGAAACGATTCCTGGATCGGATGGAGCTCCCCGCCGGACTTTGCCAACCCTTCGACGGTCATCAGCTCGGCGCCGTCGGCCTGCGCCGCGAGCATGATGCAGGAGCGCACGGCTTCGCCGTTCATCAGGACCGTACATGCGCCGCAGACACCGTGCTCGCAGCCCACGTTGGTTCCGGTGAGACCGAGGTCCTCGCGCAAGAAGTCCACCAGGGTTTTGCGCGCCTCGACTGTCTGTTCATAAGCCGTCCCGTTGACGCGCACTTTGACGGTTCGGGTGGTCGCCATCAGTTTTTCCCCAACTTCTCGAGGGCGGCGCGGAGTGCGCGCTTGGTCAGGGTGGCAGTGACCGCGCGGCGGTATTCTTCGCTGGCGTGAATATCGTTGCTTGGATCGATTCCTTGTCCGGCGTGCTGCGCCGCCGCTTCGAAAGCCGGCTCCGCGGCGGCCTGGCCGATGAGCGCGTCTTCGGCGGCTTTCACCCGCATGGGCGTCGGACCCACTCCAAAGTAAACCAGTCGCGCCCAACGGATGACTCTGCAATCGGCTTCGAGCGCCAGTCCCGCGACGATGCCGGCGATCGCGAAATCGCCGTGACGGCGGCTGATCTCGAGGACGGACCAGGCGCTGTCTTTCGGCGGCGCCGGGAAGCGCGTCTCGGTCAGTATCTCGTCGGCCGCGAGAGCGGTGGTGAAAAAACTCTGAAAAAAATTCTCGGCGCCGACAGTGCGCGCCGCTTTGCCGCGGGTCAGAGTCATTTCCGCGTCGAGCGCCAGCGCCAGCGCCGGCAGCTCCGCCGCCGGATCGGCGTGGGCGATGCTGCCGCAAATCGTTCCGCGGCTGCGAATCTGCGGATGGGCGATATAATACGCGGCTTCCTTGAGAATCGGCAGCCGCTCGGCGACGAGCTTGTCTGCCTGCAAGGCGCGCTGGCGCGCGAGCGCGCCGACGGCGATGCCGCCGCCGCTGGCTCGAACGTAATCGAGCTCTTTGATCCGATTGATGTCGACGACGACGCCGGGTCGCGCCAAGCGCATGTTCAAGAGCGGCATCAGGCTTTGGCCGCCGGCGAGAACCTTGGCGTCTCCTTGATGAGCGTGGAGAAGCGCCAGCGCTTCTTCGAGACTCATCGGATCGTAGTAGTCGAATTTTGCCGGCTTCATCTTTTGAATCCGGGGACTCTAACCGCCGGCCGCCGGGCGATCCGCCGGCCTAGCGGCGCGGCCGCGCAGAAATTCGATGCCGCGGCGCCAGCAGTCCTCCGCCGCTTCCGCGCGATAGGCCGGGGCTTTCGTGTTGGTCCAGCCGTGATCCGCTCCGGGATAAATATGGACCTCGAAATCTTTTTTGTGCGTCGCCAGCGCGTTGCGATAGTCGTCGACGTCTCTCAACGGCACGAGATGATCGGCTTCGCCGAAGCAGGCGATCACGGGCGCGCTTAAAAATGGAACCCGGTCGAGCGGCTGGGTCGGCGTGTTGGGATTTTTGGTATCGTTGGTTGGAAAGCCGTGGAACGAGGCCGCTCCGGCCAGATCGTTTTGAAACGTCGGCCACAACAGCGCAAAACGGCCGCCCAGGCAATAACCCCAGGCGAACACGGGTTGGTCGCCGACCAGCGGATGCCGCCTGAGCAACGCGAGCGCCGCGTCGAGATCGCCGAGGATCTGTTCGTCGGGCTGGGCGCCCGGCCGTTTGAAGATATCGTCGGGAACCCCCGGATGATCGAATATATTGACGGCGAGCGCGACAAAATTCTCGCCGGCAAGTCTTGGGACTACGTCCCGGGCGAATTCATCCAGGCCTCTGATCGTCGGAATCATGACGACGCCGGGAAAATGCCCTTGCCCGGGCGGCAAGGCCAAGAGGCCGCCGACCGCGGCTGTTCCGCTCGGAATTCGGACGGTTTCGATTTCCATGGCTCTTAACCCGTCATATCCTTAATCCATCAAACCGACGAGTTTTCTTTGCGCGCCGCGAGGCGGCTCTGCATGCATTGAAAAAATTGCCCCATCAATTGTTTGGCCACGCCTTCGACGAGACGCTGGCCGACGCCCGCCATGACGCCGCCCACCTGGCCGTCTCCGGCGACATGCACCGCGGTGCGGTCGCCGGCATCCTCTTGCAAAGTCAGAGCGCCCTCGCCGCGGACAAAGCCCGCCGCCCCGGAGCCCTCGACGATCAGTCGATAACTGTGCGGCGGCGTTTTTTCTTTCATCGAGATTTTGCCGTGAAAGCTGCCTTTGATCGGCCCGATGCCGACCTCCATCGTCGCCTCGAATTCATCGGCGGCAATCTCGTTCAACTGCTTGCAGCCCGGCGTGCAATGCTGGAGCGACTGCGGATCGGTCAACAAGTCCCACACCTCCTGTGCCGGTGCCGGAAAGATGAAACGCCCTTCGATTTTCATTCGTCGATCGCCCTACTCTACTACGCCCGAGATCATTGATCGTCCGTCCTCGTGCGCTCGCTCCCCTCTCGCGTTCGGATATGCCAAATCCCTGTGGGTGTCAAATATCCTTTTGGCATGCACGCCGCGATGACGATAAGTTATGGGGTGCGTTAGCCTCAATAACGGAATGTTCGTGGCGCGACCGGCGCAGTGATTGTGCAAAGGACTCAGAAAGCCGGCGGCGGCTTAATGCAAACGCGGCGTCTATCGTCCTCGGTGTATCTGCCGGCGGAGAAGAGCCAGAAAGTCCCGCGCGGAGGGCGTGAGGGGTCGATCTTTGTAGTAAACGATGTAGCTCTGGACGGTTAAGGCCAGCCCCGGAATTTCCAAGACTTTGAAAATTTTGTTTTTAATTTCCTGGATCAGCATATCCTTGAACAAGATTCCCAGTCCTATTTTGTTTTTCACGACGATTTTGACCGAAGCCGGACTGCCGCATTGGATGGCGATCTTCGCCCCTAACCCTTCATGCACGAGATGGTTGAGCATCTTGTCCACCGCGCTCGCCATGCCGGTGGTCACCAGCGCGGCTTGACGAAGATCCTTCAGCGTCAGTCTTTTTTTTCTCGCGAGCGGATGATTCGGTGCCGCGAAAACCACCAGCTTTTCTTTGCGAAAAGGTTCGCTGGCGAGGTCAGGATTGACCGGAAGCTCGTTCAGCAAGGCGATCTCGACCGTCGAATTGAGCAACATCGATTTCACTTCGCGGGTCGTCCCGGTTCTCAGTATGATCGCAGCGTCGCGGTGTTGGTTCTTGAAATTGACCAGCAGCGAAGGAAGAAGAAGCGCGGATGCGGCATAACTCCCCGCAACCTTGAGACTGTCCGACCGGGTCGAATTTTTGGACGACTTGAGTTCTGTTTTCGCCTCGTCAAGATGAAGCAAAATGGCGTTGACGTGCCGCAGCAGAGCGGATCCGGCATCGGTGAGTTCGGCCGCTCCGGCGCTTCTCTCGACCAGTCTTACCCCGTAATCCTGCTCTAACTTTTTGAGGTGTTTCGAGACCGCAGGCTGGCTGACCTTAAGTAATTGCGCCGCCCGAGTTATGCTTCCGTGATTTGCGACCGCTTGAAAAGCCTTCAGCTGCGCGAAATTCATGGCCACTCTCTGCGACTCAAATACCAATTGCGCGGGAGCGGCGCAAATCACGCTTTAGCTGCGTGGCAGACAAATATCCCGAATACTGGAGAGTTCTTTAAAGTTTTAAAGTGTGGGCCCACCTGGATTCGAACCAGGGACCGACCGGTTATGAGCCGGTAGCTCTAACCAGCTGAGCTATGGGCCCGCAAGGAGGTTGCGGCTTTGACTGTGGATGGACGATCCGGAGCTAGCTCTCCATGAAGCTCTTCAGTCGCTTGCTCCGGCTCGGGTGGCGCAGCTTGCGCAGCGCCTTCGCCTCGATCTGTCTTATGCGCTCGCGCGTGACGGTGAACTTCTGCCCGACCTCTTCCAGCGTGTGATCGGACTTTTCGCCGATGCCGAAGCGCATCCGGAGCACCTGCTCCTCGCGCGGCGTGAGCGTGGCGAGGACCTTGCGCGTCTGCTCCTGAAGATTGATGTTCACGACCGCATCCGACGGCGTCATGATGCGCTTGTCCTCGATGAAGTCGCCGAGATGGCTGTCTTCCTCTTCGCCGACGGGCGTCTCGAGGGAGATCGGCTCTTTCGCGATCTTCAAGACCTTGCGCACCTTGTCGAGCGGGATCTCCATCTTCGACGCAATCTCCTCGGGCGTCGGCTCCCTGCCGATCTCCTGAACCAGGTAGCGCGAGGTGCGGATCAGCTTGTTGATCGTCTCGATCATATGCACGGGAATGCGAATCGTGCGTGCCTGGTCGGCGATCGCCCGCGTAATCGCCTGGCGAATCCACCAGGTCGCGTACGTGGAAAATTTGTAGCCGCGCTGGTACTCGAATTTGTCGACCGCCTTCATGAGGCCGATGTTTCCCTCCTGAATGAGGTCGAGAAACTGGAGTCCGCGGTTGGTGTATTTTTTCGCGATGCTGACGACGAGCCTGAGGTTCGCTTCGATCAGCTCTTTTTTCGCAATATTCGCGCGCGTCTCGCCCTCGACGATCGAGCGCACGCGGCGGCGGATTTCCTCCGCCGGCATCTCGAGATCTTTTTCGACTTTCCGCACGTCGCGCTTGGACGCGCGGATGTCGTCGATCATCTTTTGGATCGCGTCGTGGCCCATCCGCAGCGAGCGCACGGCATGCTGCCACGCCTTTTTGTGCCCGTTCGTCGGCACGACCTTGAGAATCTCCTGGTAGGCCTTTCCGGTCTTGCGCTCGAATTCGGCGATGCGCCGGTCCATGGCGCGGATGTCGTCCATCGCCTTTTTGAGCCCTTCAACGATCGTCTCGGTCTGGCGGCGGTTGAGCTGCAGCGCTTTGAGGGCATCGATGATTTTTCCCTGCTGCTTAACGACCAGCTCTTCGAACGCTTTGCGCCTCTTGCCCGAGAGGCTCTTGCCGGAAAGTTTTTTCTGGATTTTTTCACGCTCGCGCGCGAAGCGCCTGAGTTTGCCGATCTGGTCGAGCAGGCGCTTTTCGTGGACTTCTTCATCCTCCATGAAGTCCTGCTCTTCTTCGCCTTCGTCCTTGATGATCTCCCGCACGCGGATCTCGTGTTCGGCGAGCTTTTTGCCGAGCTCGAGCACATAGCTGAGAGCGAGGGGGCTGGAAAGCACCTCCTCGATCACCTGCTTCTCGCCGTGCTCGATTTTTTTCGCGATCTCGACTTCGCCTTCGCGGCTGAGCAGCGAGACGGTCCCCATCTCGCGGAGGTACATCCTGACCGGATCGCCGGTCTTGCCGGAGATATCGCCGTCGACCTCGACCTCGATCTCCTTTTCCTCCTCCTCTTCTTCGGCCAGTTCGTCGGTCTGTCCGGCGAGACTCACACGCTGGTTGGAATCGATGACCTCGATATCCATCTCGCCGAAGAGCGACATAACATCGTCGATCTGGTCGGGCGAGACGACGTCGGCGGGCAACATGTCGTTGACCTCGTCATAGGTCAGGTAGCCCTTCTCCTTGCCGAGGTCGATGAGCTTCTTGACCTCCTTGATGTCCTTCTTTTGCGTGACGGGATTGGAGGCGGCTTGTTTCGCAGGGCTTACTGCGTCTCGGTCCTGGAGGCGGACCACTGGCGCATTAACTGTCGCTCTCTTCGGACGACCTCTTGCCATTCAAGCATCCTTTCTTTCTTGGTCTTCT
This sequence comes from Binatia bacterium, assembly GCA_035259465.1. Lineage (GTDB taxonomy): Bacteria > Desulfobacterota > Binatia > UBA9968 > UBA9968 > JAJPJQ01. The sequence continues at coordinate 609 of DATFWH010000452.1, read as the reverse complement.
CGTCTTTTTTCTCTTCAGCGATGCGTATCGCCCGTCTTAGATCGCGCTCCAACCCGCGCAAATGCCGCCGCTGCAAATGGGCGATCACGTCGCCCAGCATTTTGGCGGCTTCCGCCTCCTCGACCGCTTCGCCTTCGAGCATCAGCGCCGCGACGTCGGCGGCGCGTTCAGGCGACAATTTCGCCGCGAGGCTCGCTCCGTCGACGACTCCGCGCGCTCTCCACTCGGAGACGATCGCGTTGAAAACGTCCTTCCATTCCGGGCCGACGAGCCCGTCGGCTACGGCGTCGCTTTCGACCCGCTCGATCGCCGCCGGAAAGCGCAGCATCAGACCGATAAGCGACCGCTCGGCGGTATCTCGAACCGGCTTAGGATCGGCCTGCGCCGGAGTCTTCGCCGCGGGCCGGACTTCGCCTTGACCGAGCGGCGCGCGCAGCAGGGTCTCGCGAATGTTCAACTGATCGACCGCGCGCCGCACGAGCAGATCGGCCTCGAAAGGATTTCGCACCTTCGCGAGAACGCGGTTGATTTCCTGCGCGATGCGGCTTTTTCCCTCCAGGCTGCGACCGTAACCTTCTTCTAACCAGGTAAAGTAATAGTCTGCAAGGG
>DATFWH010000451.1:0-10831 GCA_035259465.1 Binatia bacterium | reverse complement strand
TCATCAGCCAATCGGGCGAGACCGCCGATACGCTGGCGGCCGTGGAGACGGCACGGAAGAAAAAGGCGAAGGTCATCTCGATCTGCAATGTCGTCGATTCGACGATCGCGCGGAAATCCGACGGCGTGTTCTATACCCACGCCGGTCCGGAGATCAGCGTCGCGAGCACCAAGGCTTTTACGTCGCAGCTGACGGCGCTCTATCTCCTGGCGATCGGCTTGGGTCGGCTCAACGGGCGGCTGCCGAAGACGGAAGCGAAGGGGCTGCTGGAAGACACCATGCACCTGCCGACGTGGGTGGAGGACGCGCTAAAGCTCGACGGCGAGATCGAGGCGCTCGCGCGCGATGTCTGCCACGCAGCCGATTTTCTTTACCTCGGCCGCGGCATCAACTATCCGATCGCGCTCGAGGGCGCGCTCAAGCTGAAAGAGATTTCCTACATCCACGCCGAGGGCTACCCGGCGGGCGAAATGAAGCACGGGCCGATCGCGCTGATCGATGAGCAGGTGCCGGTCGTCGTGCTGCTGCCCCGCGACCGGAATTTTCAAAAGACGTTGTCGAACTTAAAGGAAGTCGAGTCGCGCGGCGGTAAAATCGTCGCGATTACGAATCGCCGCGACGAAACCATCGATCCGATGGCGTTTCGCACGCTCGTGGTGCCGGAAGCTTCTCATTTTCTCACGCCGATCGTGCTTACGATCCCGCTCCAGCTGCTCGCCTATTACGTCGCGGTCGAGCGCGGCACCGACGTCGACCAGCCGCGCAACCTGGCGAAGAGCGTGACCGTGGAATGAGGAAATCGTCGCGCTGGATTTACACCGGCCGCTCGGCCGATCCGGGGCTGTTGCCTTTGAATTCCCTCGCAACGAAGTAAATTTCCGACGATCCCTTCCGAGTCGCCTCGGGGCGGCTCCGCTCGACATTATCGAAGTCGCGCTTTAGCTCGTCGTAATATTCCCGCAGCTCGTCGGCGACGAACGTCTTGACTAAAAAGCCGCCGCCCGGCCGCAAAAGCTCGCGCGCGATCCGGTGCGCCATGCGCGCGAGCGCGATCGAGCGGGCGATATCGGCGTCGCGAATGCCGGAGAGATGCGGCGCGAGGTCCGACAGCACCGCGTCGGCCGGCGCGCCCAGTACTTGTTTGATCCTCGCCTGCCATTCCGCGGCAGTGGCGTCGCCCTGCATCGTGACGACGTTTGCGCCGAGCGGCACGATCGTCTGGAGATCGATGCCGACGACCTTGCCTTTGGGCCCGGCGAGCTCGGCGGCGACTTGCAGCCAGCCGCCCGGCGCCGCGCCGAGGTCGACAACGCGGTCGCCCGGTTTGATCAGGCGGAAGCGGCGCGCCAGCTCCATGAGCTTGTAGGCCGCGCGCGAGCGGTAGCCCTCTTTCTTGGCTTTTCGGTAGAAGGCGTCTTTCGGCCGATAGCTCATGCAAAGTAAGTTTTTAGCCTTGGAATTCGATTAAAACTATAACCTCAAAGCAGAATAAAAAAGGCCCGGCGTCACCGCCGGGCCTTTTCCAACAACTCAGAATTACAAATCATTTTGTGTTCGAGCTGATCCTGAACTCGACGCGGCGGTTGACCGCGCGCGCCCAGTCGGTCTTCTGATCGATTAGCGGCTTCGAGTAGCCGAAGCTCGTTACCGTCAGGCGGCTCGCGTCGACGCCGAGGGAGGCGAGTTCCTGCATCACGCGCTGCGCGCGGCGCATGCCGAGCCGCTGGTTGTATTCCTCGGTGCCGATCACGTCGGTATGCCCCTCGATCGCCACGACGACATCGCCCTTTTCCTTGATCTGCTGCGCGAGCAGATAGACTTTGCCTTTGCCGAGATCGGTGAGCTCGGCGGAGTCGAACCGGAAAGCGATGTCCGGGAAAACCAGCCGCTCGACCTCCACGATTTTAGGCGCTTCCTGGTAAACGATCTTTTCGGTCGAGACCTGCTGGACGGTGACGCGCTCGGCGACCGGCTCCTGCGGCGCTAATACGCGAGGCGCCGCAACCGGCCGGCCGTAGACGCGCCGCGGCACGCCGAAGTCGTAGCCGGGCTCCGGATCGGTGAAAATCGGCGGATGAGGATGATGACCGAAGAAGGCCTCCTGCGGCCTGGTCGCGCTCACGAGCCAATGAAAAGGACGGAACACGAGCCACTCGGCCATGAAACCCGCCGGATATAAGCCGTAGGCCATCACCCTGAGCGGGTTGGCCTGGCTGTCGTCATATTCGTCAGGCGCGGCCAGGCTTACCCTCGGCAACGCGGTAAGAGCCGCCGATATCGCGATTACTGTGGCAAGCGAGCGCATTCGATTCATAAAAATGACCCTCCTCGTCACGCAGAGCGTTTTCTAGTCTAGGTTTAGCGCCAATCTTTGTCAAACTGCGGCACACCCTTGTAAAAACCGGGTGTGTAGTTTAAAAGGGAGAAAGCCGTCCCGGGACGCCTATTTTGGCTCAACGCCAGGATAAAACGCAGAGGACCTCCCTCCCTCACTCTTTCTGATGAATATTTCCATGCAAGAAAGAGACCGGGCCGCCTGGATTACCCTAGACCGGCCGCCTTTGAACGTCCTGAACCTGCCAATGTTGGCGGAGTTCCGGGCTTTTCTAACGACAATAGAGCGTCATACGGGTATCGATCATGTCGTCCTGCAGGGTACCGGACGCGCGTTTTCCGCCGGTGTGGACATTAAGGACCACACCCGGGAAAACGTGCCGGCGATGCTCGACGCGGTGCACGGCGTCATCCGGGCGCTGCTGGAGCTGCCTCAGGTGACCATTTCCGCGATAGGCGGCGCCTGCCTTGGCGGCGGCCTGGAGCTCGCCAGCGCTTGCGACTTCATCCTGGCGACCGAAGACAGTTCTTTCGCCACGCCGGAGATCAATGTCGGCTGCTATCCCCCGGTCGCGCTTGCGCGCTTTCCCGAACAGCTCGGCTACCGGCGTGCCGTCGAGATGATTCTAACCGGACGGCGCTTTACGGCGGCGGAGGCGTTCTCGATCGGCCTTATCACACGCGTAGTGCCCGCGGGGAAGCTGCAGGACGGCGTCGAGGATCTGCTTCGCGAGCTGGGGAGCAAGAGCGCCGCCGTGCTCAGAATCGCGCTGAAAGGCCTGCGCGAGGCGTCGCTGAAAAACTTTCCCGCCATGCTGAAGCGGTCGGAAAATATTTACCTGAAAGAACTGCTCGAAACCGAGGACGTCGAGGAGGGCGTCAGAGCGTTTCTTGAAAAGCGGCCGCCGCAGTGGAGCCACCGCTAGAGCGATGAGCGATTTCGAGATCAAGATCACCCGCGAGCCGGAGGACATCCTGGCCGCGCAGAAACTCCGCTTCGAGGTATTCAATCTCGAGTTGAAGAAAGGCCTTGAGTCGTCCTATGCGCGCGGGCTCGACATCGACGACTTCGACCCGATCTGCGATCACCTGATTGTGCGCGAGCGGAAAGGCCGCCGCGTGGTCGGCACATACCGCCTTATGCTCGGCTCGACCGCGCGAAAAAACTTCGGCTTCTACTCCGAGCGCGAGTTCGACCTCGAGCGCATCAAGCGCCTCGACGGCGAGCTGCTCGAATTGGGCCGCTCCTGCGCGCACAAAGACTACCGGGACCGCTCGCTGATCCATCTGATGTGGCAGTCGATCGCCGAATATGTGAAGCGGCACCGCGTTCGATATCTATTCGGCTGCGCGAGCTTCCCGACGAAGGACCCGCGGGAGGTAAGCCAGGCGATTGCCCTGGTAAAGCAGAAATTCTATGCGACGGAGCAGTTCCGGGTCGAGCCGCTGCCGAAGCTCAGGATCGAGGGGCTCGACGGAAACGCCGCGGTCCACGATCCCGACGAAGTATTCTCGCGGCTTCCGAGCCTGATCAAAGGCTACCTGCGCCTCGGCTCGCGCGTGTGCGGGCCGCCGGCGCTCGATCTCGAGTTCGGCACGACGGATCTGTTCCTGCTGCTCGATATCCAGAAGATCAGCGGCGAGTATCTCAAGCGTTTCGGTCTTTCGGCGTCGGATGTGAGCGATGCGAATCGTTAAACTGGTGACGTTTTTCGCCGTGTGGGGGCTGCTGTTCATCGCCGCCATCATGGTGCGGTTGTGGATCGTTCTCTGGCGTCCGCGCAATGGCTGGCGCATCGTCGCGGAAATGACGCGCCGGTTCGTCGCGATGCTCATGACGATCGTCGGCATTCGCATCACCGTGCAGGGCGACCTCGAGCTGCTCGATATCGAAGGCGCCGTGATCGCCGCCAATCATCTGGGCTATCTCGACGGCTTCGTTTTGGGCAGTCTTTTTCCGGTCAACTTCATCACGAAGGGCGAGGTCCGGCGCTGGCCGTTGATCGGGCTGTGGACGGCGCTTTGCGGCACCATCTATATCGACCGCCAGCGGAAGGGCAAGATTACGCTGGCGGTCGAAGAGATCATCGAGCGGGTCGATCAAAAGGCGAACATCCTGATTTTTCCGGAAGGCACTTCGACCAACGGCGAGCACTTGCTGCCATTCCAGACGGCGCCGTTCGCCGCGCCGCTGCGCGCGCACGCTCCGGTCCTGCCCCTGACGATCATTTATCGAAGAATCGACGGCGAGCCGGTTTCGGAGAAAAACCGCGATAAAGTCTATTGGTACGGCGAAATGGATTTCATGCCGCACTTCTGGGGCGTTCTGGGGCTGAAAAAAATCGAAGTCGCTGTGAGGCTCCACGCGCCGATCGCGACGGCGCAGTTCAAAAACAATTCGCTCAGCCGCAGGCAGCTGAGCCACGCCTGCCACAACGCGATCGCGAGCGGCCTGGCGCAGGAGCGCCAGGCGTTGCGCGTGCCGCGAACGTCTAAATAACTTTTAGTGTGCTTCAGGCGGTGAGCTGCCGCTTGATGTTGTCGATGAACTGCTGCAGCATCTGATCGGCTTTTTTGCGGATGATCGGCTGCCCGAACTCGCCGATCTTGCCGAGGATGTTGACGTCGGTCTCGACGACGAGCTCGGTCTCTTTCGGCCCGAGCTCTTTTAGCTCCATGCTGGTCTTGCCCTTGACGGCGCCGGCGGCCATGCGGTCGTTGGCTTCGGCGCGGAGAGCCGCGCGCCAGCGCTCTTTGTCCTGCTCTTCGAGAAAAATTTTGCCCTGAAGGTTGAGCGCGATCGGTCCGACGCGGACCTTGAGCGTTCCTTGATACGTCGTGTCGTCGATCCGGTTGACCGATTCCACTCCGGGCAGCGACTGCGCCACTTTCGGCACGTCCATGAGAAAATTCCAGAGCGGCTCTCGGGCGGCCGGAATGACGGCGCGCTGGCTGAATTTCATCTTAGCGTTTCCCCTTCGGTGCGGACTTCGGAAGCTTCACGAGACCCTCGAGCGCTTTCGTCAGCGCGCGGCGCACGAAAACTCCGGCCATCTCCTTCTTATAAGCGGCGGAGCCGCGAAAATCGCTGATCGGGTCGACCGCCTGTTTCGCCTTCTCCCCCGCTTCGGCCAGCGCTTCGGCTTTGACCGGCTGGCCGCGCAGCACGGCCTCGGCCCCGCGCGCGCGTATCGGCGTCGTGCCGACGCTTCCCAGCGCGATGCGCACGTCCGCGAAGTTCTTTTTGTTTTTGTCGAGCGTCACAACCGCCGCGGCGGAAACCGTGGCGTAATCGTCCGCGGTACGCGGGAGAAATTTGAGGAACGCGGCGCCGCTGTTTGCCGGCAGACGCGGCACGTAAAGCTCGGTGATGATCTCTTCCGGCTTCAGCACCGTCTCGTAATAGTCGGTGAAAAACTCTTCCAGCGGAATCGTCCGGCTGCCGTCCGCCGACGCGGCTTTGACGCTCGCGCCGAGCGCGATCAAAGTCGGCGGCGGGTCCTGGTTGGGATCGGCGTGCGCAAGGCCGCCGCCGACCGTCGCCATGTTGCGGACGCGCACGGTCGCGACGTGATGATAAGTCTCGGCCAGCACCGGCAGGCGGCGCTTTACGAGCGGCGATCCCTCGACGGCGCGATGCGTCGCGCCGCCGCCGATGGCGATAGCGCCGTTTTTCTCGGCGATGCCGTTGAGTCCGCGGACCGACCGCAGACTCACGAGACACGTCGGGCGGACGAGGCGCTGCTTCATCATGATGACCAGCGCGGTGCCGCCGGCGATGAGCTTGGCGTCGCTGCCGAACTGCTTTAGATCCTGCTGAACTTCCTTAACCGATTTCGGAGTGCGATATTCGAAGGCTTGCATGGCGGTTTCCTATTTAAACTGATGCGCTTTTTGAATCGATTCAATGATCTTGTAATAGCCGGTGCAGCGGCAGAGATTCCCCATCATCCAGTCTTTAATCTGCTCTTCGTTCGGCTTTGGCACTTTGTCGAGCAGCGCCTTAGCCGCGACCACCTGGCCCGGCGTGCAGATGCCGCACTGAAAGCCGCCGTACTTTATGAAGCTCTGCTGCACGGGATGGAGCTTGCCGTTTTTCGCGAGTCCCTCGACGGTCGTGATCTCGCGGCCGTCGGCGAAAACAGCGGGCGCGATGCACGAGCTGATCATCTCGCCGTCCATCAGCACCGTGCAGGCGCCGCAGACGCCGACGCTGCAGCCTTCTTTCGTGCCGGTGAGTCCGAGATCGTAGCGCAGAAAATCGACCATCATGCGATTGGTTTCGACTTCCCGCTCGACTTTTTTTCCGTTGACGCGCATGCGTATTTTTTTCTTCATGCCTCTGCCTTTCGCGGCTGTTTACGGGAAAAATGCGGTCGGTGACAACCTGATGCGGCTATGTTATAGAAAGATTTCGCTGAAACTGCAAGCCGCCAACAAAGGGATTTTGCGGGCTTTTTTTAAATGCTTGAAGCTAATTTTAGAGGCTTGAGAAGGAGGCAGCGCTGATGATTGCACTGACCGATCAGATGCGCGAGATGATCGACAACGCGCTGGGGAACGGCTGCCCCTGCGTCCTGGCGACCGCCGCGCGGGACGGCGAGCCCGACATCGGCTACAAGGGCAGCATGATGGTTTTCGACCTGGAGTCTCTGGCGTACTGGGAACGCACCAAGCGACAGCACCTGAAGAATGTAACGGAGAATCCCAAAGTCGTTGTCCTCTTTCGCGACCCGAAGACGCGGCTCAACTTCCGCTTTCACGGCATCGCTAAGGTGCACGAGGCCGGACCGGTGCGCGACGCGGTCATGTCGCGAACCGTCAAGGACGAGCTCGACAAGGACCCGGAGCGCAAAGGCGCCGCCGTCGTCATCCGCGTCGAGAAAGTCACTAATCTCGCGGGCCAGGTCCTGCAATCGCGCTGACGAGGAACGCATGTTTCTTTCCGAACGCGTCAAAGAGAGCCGCTACCGGCTCGTGCGGGAAAAGATGGCCGAAAAAGGCCTGGACGCGTTCGTCGCGCGTGGCTCCAGCGCCGTGCGCGGCGACGGCGCGGCGTTTCGCTATCTGACCGATTTTCCCAACATCAATATCCAGCTTGTGCTCATTTTCTTCCGCGATGAAGCGAAGCCGCCCGTGCTGCTCGTCGAATCGCGCTTTCAGGCGATGCGCGCGAAAAAGTTTTCGTGGATACCGGACATTCGTCTGAGCAACCGTTTTCTCGACAGCCTGATCGAAGTGCTGCGCGAAAAGGGAATGGATCGCGCGACCGTCGGCGTCGACGGCCTCGACCGCCTGCCCTACCTCTGGGTCGAGCGCATTGAGGAAACTTTCCCGCAGATGAAGATCGTCGAGTTCGGCCCGGAGCTAAAAAAGCTGCGCGCCACAGTCGACGGCGACGAGACGAAGCTCGTCAAGAAATCCGCCGCGCTGGTCGACCGCGCGTTCACCGAGGGCGTCAAGCGCATCAAGCCCGGCAAAACCGAGTGGGAGATCATGGCCTATATCGATTTCCTGCTGAAAAGCGAGGGGGTCGAAAAGAGCTTCAACATCATCTCCCAGGGACCCAAGGTAGACGCGTATCCCGCCTCCAGCCGCAAGCTTTCCAAGAAAGGCATGATCTTCGTCGAGATCACGGCCAACTACGGCGGCTACTGGACGCAGCTCGCGCGCGCGGTGTCGCTCGGCAAGCCGGACAAGGACCTCGTCAAGCTGCATGAAGTGTCGGTTGGCGCGATCAAGCGCGCGCTCAAAACGCTCAAGCCCGGCTATAAAGTCGCGCACCCGATGAGCGAGATGGAAGCTTACGTGCGCGGCGCGGGCCTCGACTGCACGCCGGTCTACGGCCATATCGTCGGCATCGACATGGTCGAGGACCGTCCGACGCCGCAGAACCAAACCGACATCGTGCCCGGCATGATTTTCATCGTGCATCCCTGGCCGCTGCTGGGCGAAAGCTCTCTGCTCTGGGGCGAGACCTATCTCACGACCGCCAACGGCAACCAGCGGCTCAACAAGGTCGGCGACGAGCTGATCGTGCTGTAACGACCGCTACCTTACCACTAGCTGACCGCTCGTTATGATTCTCATCACCGGCGGACTCGGGTTTCTCGGCGCCAACCTGGCGCAATTGCTCTGCGCCCGAGGCGAGCGGGTGCTCGCCACCAGCAACCGCAACGTTCACGTCCCCGATTTCCTTCAGCCCTTCGCCGGAAAGAATCTCACCGTCGCGCCGCTCGACATCACCTCGCTCGAAAAAGTCACCGCGACGGTGAACGATTTCAAAATCACCGGCATCGTCCACGTGGCGGTGCGCTCGGAGAAGGGCGACACGCCGCTCTACGACGCGCTCGACACGAACATCACTGGGACGATCAACGTGCTCGAAGCCGCGCGCCGGGCGGGCGTCCGGCGCGTCGTCTTCGTGAGCTCGGAGGCGGTCTACCAGGGCATGCCGGATACGACGCCGTTCAAAGAGGAAGAGAAACTTTTCATCACCTCCGACCGCTACATCCCCGGCACGAAAAAAGCCGGCGAGATCCTCTGCCTCATGTACGTGGCGCAATACGGTATGGAGGTCGTCTCGGCGCGCGCGACGCGAATTTACGGCCCTCTCTACTCGGGCATACGCACGCTCGCAGGCCACATGGTCGACAAGGCCGCGAAGGGCCTCCCGATCATGCTCGCCAATCAGGACCCGTCCGAGGCGCACGATATCATCTACGCCAAGGACGCCGCGCGCGCGCTCGCGCTGCTGCTGCAAACGCCCGCGCTGAAGCACCGGATTTACAACGTCGGCTACGGCAAGCTCTCAAGCCTCGCCGACTTCGCCGCGGCGATAAAAAAAATATTGCCGAAGGTGGAAATGCATTTGGGCGACGGCCCGGGCCCGCTCACATCGACGAAGACGCCGATGGACATCCATACGTGCGTCGACATCTCGCGCCTGTCGGAGGAAACCGGATTCGTGCCGGAGTACGATCCGGCGCGCGGCGTCTCGCATTATCTGAAGTGGGCGCGGGACGGAGTTTACGAGTAGCCTTGTCACTAACCGAAGCGCAAGGTTTCGATCGCAGAAAGGACGTTCAATGAAAACGCTCATCCAAGGCGGCTACGTCGTCGGCTTCGACGGCAAGGAGCACGAGATCATCAAGGACGGCGTCGTCGTCTACGACAACGACCGCGTCGTTTTCGTCGGCAAAGATTATTCTGAGCGCGTCGATAAAAAGATCGACGCGAAGGGATGCCTCGTCTCGCCGGGCTTTATCGATACGCATTTTCACTCCGGCATCAACGCGAGCGATTATCTCCTCAACGAGGCGAACAAAGTCGATTACTTCGCCTCGAACTATTTGAGCCACGGCGCGCCGACGCGCGAAGGCGCGAAGCACGCGCACCTGAAAGACGTCGACGTCGGCCAGCGCTTCTCGCTGATCCATGTTCTCAAGAGCGGCGTCACGACGACGCTCGAGATCGGCGGGCCAGGCGCCGATCCGGCGCCGTTCGTCTCCATGGTCGACGAGGTCGGCATCCGCTGCTACACCGGGCCGAGCTACAAGAACGTGAGCTTCTTCCAGGACCGCGAAGGGCGGCTCGAATACGACTGGAACGACGCGCGCGGCAGGGAAGGCTTGGAGCGCGCCGTCGAGTTCGCAAAAAAATACAACGGCGCGTGCAGCGGCCGCATGCACACGATGCTCTTTCCCGGCCATGTCGACACCTGCACGCCGGAGCTATTGAAGCGGACGCGCAGTGCGGCGAAGGAGATCGGCGTGCGCGTGCAGATCCACGCGACGATCAATCTGTTCGAGTTCCACACCGTCATGCAGCGGGAGCGCGCGACGCCGATCGAGCTGCTTAAGCGCATCGGCTTTCTCGATCCGGAAGTTTCGCTCTCGCACTGCATCTTCATCAGCGGCCACAGCTGGCTCGCCTATCCTTACGGCGACGATTTGAAAATCATCGCCGACTCCGGCGCTTCGGTCGCCTACAGCCCGCTAAAATATTTGAAGCTCGGCATCGTGATGGAATCGTTCGATAAGTATCTCAAGGCCGGCGTCAACATGGGCATCGGCACCGACACGTTTCCGAAAGACATTCTCTCGGACATGCGCTACGCCGCGCTCGCCTCGCGCGTGGCCGAGAAGAGCTTCGCAGCGGGCCACCCACGCGACGTCTTCAACGCCGCGACGCTCGGCGGCGCCAAGCTCGTCGGCCGCGACGATCTCGGCCGGCTCGCCAAAGGCGCCAAGGCGGATATCACGATCATCAATTTGCGCGACATCGCCTTCGGCGCCGTGCGCGACCCGATCAAGGCGGTCGTCGAGACCGCCGTCAGCCGCGACGTGCGCACCGTGATCGTCGACGGCGAGACGCTGGTCGACGATTATAAATACCTGCGCCTCAACGAAGACGAATTGCTCGATAAGGTTCAGGCGAAAGGCGAGCACGTCTGGGACAGCGTCGCCAAATGGCACTGGACCGGCAAAGGCGTGGA
>DATFWH010000450.1:0-3203 GCA_035259465.1 Binatia bacterium | reverse complement strand
CAAAGTCGGCGCGCGGGCGTGGGCAATGCCGGCAGGCTGCTTGTTGGCGTTACGGTGCTGGTGCGGCCGCAGTTACACGGCCAGCCTCACCCTTTCTTCTGCGCCACGTCGTCGGACGGGATGGTGAGCTTCTGCCCGATGAAAATGTAGTCGGGGTTTTTTACCGCATCGGCATTGGCCTGATAAATCTTCTGCCACTTCTGCATCGAGCCGTAGAATTGACCGGCGATCTTCGAGAGCGTGTCTCCGGCCTTGACGGTGTATTCCTGCGGCAGCGCGCCAGACGGCTCCGCGGCGCCCGCAGCAGCGGCTTTCGCAGGCGACGCGGAGGATTTGTCGGCCGCCGCAGCGGATTTGTCGGCCGGCGGAGTTTTCTCCTTCGTCGCTTTCGCGACCGCTGCCGGCTTATCCTTCGATGGCGGGGGCGCCGGCGATGCGGCGCGCGCCGGCTCGGCGGGAGCCGCCGCGGCGACCGGCTTCGACTTATATAAACGGTCGATGTAGCCGGAGCCGTCGAGCTCTTTGATGAAGCTCATGTCGACGAACTCCTCGGGGCGGGCCCGCTGGGCCTTGGGGTCTTTGGCGGACATCTCTGACAGCATGATCTGTATCCCGCGCAGCGTCGGATACGGTTTTTCGGGAATGAGCGCGAGGCCGATGCCTTCGTAGGTCTCTTCCAGAGCGTCGGTGGAGTTATCCTTGAGATATTTTCCGAGCACCGCCAAGGCATCCGCCCGCTGGGTTTTATAATAATGGATCGCTTCCACCATCGCCTTGAGCGCGCTACGGACGACCTGCGGCTTGGACTTGATGAGAGCGCGGCTCGTCACGAGCGCCGTGTGCTGGTATTCGAGGCCGAGCATCTGTAGATCGGCAAGGGCATGGAATCCCAGCTTTTTCGCTCTGAGCGTCAGCGGCACGGTCACCATCGCGCCTTGAATCTTCCCCGATTCGAGCGCCGCGAAGCGCGCGGGCTGGCTGCCGATCTCGACGATGGTCACATCCTTGTCGGGAATCAGTCCGTACTTATTGATCGCGTAGCGCGTGGCGAAGTCGGAGGACGACCCGATCCGGCTCACCGCCATCGTCTTACCCTTGAGTTGGTCCGGCCTGGTGATGCCGTCCTGGACCATCAGCTGGTAGTCCATCGTGTTGAGAAAACCCGCGATGATGACGACATCCTGTCCCTGCAAGCGGCTTTGGAGGACCGACGGTCCCGCCATCTGCGCCATCGCGACGTCGCCCGAGAGCAGCGCGTTCACCGACCGGCTGCCCGCCTCGATGAAGATGAGCTCGGCGTCCAAGCCGTTCTTTTGAAAGAACCCTTTCTCGTAGGCCACCCAGGCGGGCGCCTGATTACCGGAGATACTGCTGTAGGCGATGCGTATTTTTTCGAGCGCCGGCGCCGGAGCTTTCTCGGCGGCCGTCGCCGCGCCGCCGCAAAGTACCGTCAGAACAGCTATGCACGCGAACCCCGAGACGCGAACACGCTTTTTATTTGTTCCAAAGATTTTCATTTTACACCGCACTTCGGCTAAGCCCGGCTGAGCCGTGCCATGGCCGCCCTGAGACTCGCGCGCATCCGCTCGAGCGAGTGCGCGAGATCGCCGATCTCGTCGTTGGAATCGATGCCGACGGGCGTCTCGAGGTCGCCCTTGCTGACCTTGTCGGCAATTTCTTTGAGGCGCAGCATGCGCGCGGTAATCCCTCTGGCGACGAAAAGCGACACGATGACGCTCGCGGCAAAGGCGAGAGCGATAAGGCCCATGACCGGCAGAACCGCGCCGCGGACTTCTTCGGACAGGCTGTCGCCCCAGAAGCCGACGGACGCGCTCCCTACTCTGCCCTGGAGAATCGGGACGCTGGTTTCATAAACTGTCCGGCCGCGGAACTCGAGCGCACGCCGCGTCGGCCCCGCCGCCGGACCGCGGGAATCTTTCAGCTCAGGAGGCAGCGCGGGCGTTCCCAGGCTGTTCGCCACCACCGCGCCCTGCGCGTCTCTTACAATCGTGTAAGCGACGCCCGGCAAGAGGGAATATTTCGCGATCAGCGCGTACAATTCCAAAACCTCGCCCTTGAGGATGCGCCCGGCGGCGCTGTCGCCCAGATTGACCGCCAGGTCGAGCGCCCGCTGATCGAGCTGCCGATGCACCAGCTCCGTCATGCGATAGTTGACGATGCCGATAACGAGCAGGCCGAACAGGATCATCGCGCAGGTTAGGCCGCCCATGATTTTCCATTTGAGGCTCATGCGACGCGGGGAATCGTTTGGTTGTGTGTTCATCTTTACTCCTCGAATGCGCCGAGTGCGCGGACTTCCTGCGACATGAGGCTCTCGTAGCGCGCCCTCAGCCGCGCGCTGAGAATCTCGCCGCTCGTCGAATAAACGAGTTCGTGGAACCTGCGCTTGGGAAAGTTCTCCGTCGACTCGCCCATCGCGTCGACGTGATCGCGCACGACCAGGGACGCCATCGGTCCCATCGCATCGGTCAGCGCCGCAATCAGCCGGTCGATCGATTGCGGCGGCACCGCATCGGCATCGGGCGCGGGCGTTTCGGTCCCTGAAATTTTTGCTTCCCGCTCTTCGACAGCGACAGCGACGGCGTCCGCTTCCGCCTTGGCAATCGCTTCGGCGATTTTCGCTTCCGGCTCCTGCGCAGCAGTTCCGTTAGTTATCGATTCCGGCTCTCTTGCAAAGCTTTCGATGACTTTTTCTTCCGCTTTGCTTCCATCTGTCGCGGGCGCCGGCTCGGCCGCAGCGGCAGGCTTCGGAGCGATCTTAGGGGCCAATGTCGGCTTGGGAAAAGACCGCTCTCGCTCTTCTACCTGCCGGGCCTGCGCCTGCTGGATTTCGGCGGCGCGCCGCTGCGCCGCTTCGAGCGCCGCCCTGGCGGCCGATTGGATTTCCGGCGGCGGCTGCGGTTCCACGTGGACGGCGACGGCGGCGTTTTCCTCGACGCGGCGCAGCGGCGGAACGGCCGCGCTCGGAGGCGGCGGGCTTTTCGGCTCCGCCAGCGCCGCCAGCGCCTCGGGAAATTTGATCGGAATCGTGGCGGTGGTGACCGGCGCCGGCCTGCGCGGCGTCGAGCTAAGGTTCAGATCGCGCGCGACCTCGTCGATCATCGGCACGCTGACAGAGAGCTCGTTTAGGGCGTAGGCCGTGAGCAGTCCGTTGTCGCAGATGATGTTGATGAGCCGCGGGA
>DATFWH010000449.1:0-2469 GCA_035259465.1 Binatia bacterium | reverse complement strand
GTCGAGGCAGCGAACGACGTCGTCGAGCACGTTCACGCGCACCATGCGGTAGCGCATATCCGCCGCGCGCGGGACGGAGCGGATATACCACGCGAGCTGCTTCCGCATCGCGACAAAAACGTGCGGCTCGCGCCATGCGGCGAAGTGTCGGCTGTGCGCGAGCAGAATCTTGAAGCGCTCCTCGATATCCACCGCCGGAGGCCGCGGCACGGCCTCCGGACGGCGCGATCGAATGGCCGCCTTGAGGTCCGATTTTCCCTTAAATATCCATGGGTTGCCTTGGCTTGCGCGGCCGAGCAAAACGCCGTCGACGCCGGTCTCCATGACGCGCCGATAAACGTCTTCGAGACTCCGTAGATCGCCGTTGCCGAGGATCAGCGTCCCGGAGCCCCGCGCGACTTCGACCGCGCGTGCGATCGCGCTCCAGTCGGCGCTGCCGCTGTATTGCTGCATGAGCGTCCGGCCGTGTATCGAGATCGCCGCCGGACGCTCTTCGAGTAAATTTTTAATCCAGTCTTCGACCACGATCGACTCATAGCCGATACGGGTCTTGACCGATACCGGAATCTCGCGGCGCGCCGCCGGCGCCTCGACGCCGCAGCGCAGCCGGTTCGCGCTTTTGATGCGCGCGAGCAATTCCGCGTCGATGCCGATGTCCGGTAACGTCTGCCCCGCCACCCAGTCGCGAATCCCCTGGCGCGCGGCGCGGATGATCGCGCGCGCGAGGCCCGGCGTCAGAATCAGTCCCGCGCCGCTTCCCTTCGCCGCGACCTTCTTCGCCGGGCAGCCCATGTTGATGTCGAGCCCGTCGAAGCCCATCTCGCACACGATATGCGCGACTCTATAGAACGCCTCCGGCGTGTGGCCGTAGATTTGCGCGGCGATCGGCCGCTCAATCTCCGAGTAAGTAAAATCCCGCAGCAGCGACTCCGGCGCGAACGCGGCGGTGTCGACGCTGACGAATTCCGTGAGCATGACATCGGGCCGTCCTACCGTTGCGGCGATGTAGCGGAACGACGCGTCGGTGACGCCGTCCATCGGCGAAAGGCCGACAATCGGCTTTTCAATGTTCTGCCAAAAAGACATGGGGTTCGCTGCGCTACAAGTAAAAAGTCAAAAGGAAAAAGTTCGGAATAGTAAGCCGTTTTTGCCTTTTTGCTTTTAAACTTTGGCCCTTCTATTTATACCCGCTTTTCAGGAGCGTTTCACCTTCTCGACGAAGCCGCTCTTCTTGATCTCGTCGAGCACGCTCGCGTCGAGCAGCCTCAGCGATTCGGGCGTCTGTCCTTTCGCCTTCGGGTTCGTCTTCGCGACGTCGGCGATTACCATCTCCAGACCCCTTCGGTCCGGCAGCACGAGAATGTCGTCGCCGTGCTGCACGAGATAATAGTCGTAGCCGATCGCCGCCATCTCGTCCTCGTCGATGCGCAGATAGCGCTTGATCACCTGGATGGCGGCCGGCTTGTCGCGCTTCAGCACGTACAAACCCTCGATCACTGCCTTCATGAAGTTCACCACCTTCGGCCGGTTCTCCGCGAGGTAGCTCCGGCGCACCATGAAGCAGTTCTGCGGGAACGGGATGCCGCTGTCGGCGAGGTCGTAAATCTCGCGCATGCCGAATTTTTTAACCGCCATGCTCGCGTAGGGCTCGCTGAAGACCGTCGCCTGCACTGAGCCGCCGCTGAGCGCGGCTAGGCGACTCGGGTTGCCGCCGAGCTGGAGCATCGTCACCTGCTTGGCGTTGACGCCGAATTTCTCCAGCGCCGCGACCGCGGCGAAGTCCGACGCCGAGCCGAAGCGGCTGATCGCGATCGATTTGCCTTTCAGGTCCGCAGGCGATTTGATTTCCGGCCGCACGATCAGCTTGAAGGGAAAAAAGTTGATGCCGCCGGCGATGATCGACACGTCGCCGCCCTGGAGATTGGAAGTCACAGGCAGCGCGCCGGTCGTGAACAGGACCTGGATCTCGTTCGCGAGCAGCGTTTGCATGCCGAGCGTGCCGCTGTCGAGCGCGATGTATTCGACGTCGAGGCCGTATTTCTGAAAAACTTTCGCATGATACGCGCCCGGCACGAGGGCATTGATCGCGGTGCCGAAGCCGCCGGAGGCGGCGCGGATTTTATCCGCGGCGGAGAGTGGATGCGCGGCAAGAAGAAGCAGAACTAAAAGCGAGAACCGAACCGATCGGCCAAAGCTGGTCTCTTTCATTGCCCGCCTCCTCATCTTCGATGCTTTCTGCCGGCGCTTCGACGAAACACAAGATCGGCGCCGCAACTTCGGCGACTCGGAACCATATAAGCCGCCGTCACGCGAAGTCAATGGCGCCGTTCCGAGCTCTTCATACGCTACTCCTCCGGTTGCGCGTAAATCAGATGGCGGACTTTCGGCTCCTCGCGCACATAACTTCGTACGAGCTTCTCCAACTCGCGATCCGCCGCCGTCTGCCGCGCGTGCTGACGCAAGTGCTCA
>DATFWH010000448.1:0-5267 GCA_035259465.1 Binatia bacterium | reverse complement strand
GTCCGCGCCCGCCGCTTTGGCGTCCTTCGCGCACTCGAGCAATTCGCGCGTGCTGAGGCCGGTGCAGCCGACGACCATCGGGACGTTGGCGGGAATTTCCTGGCGCGCCATCTCGACAACCTGGATGCGCTCTCTCGGCGTGAGCGATTCGAGCTCGCCCGCGTGTCCGCTGATCACGAGGCCGCCGATGTCGTGCGTCATGAGCCAGCGGAGGTGCTTGCGGTACGCCTCCTGGTCGATCGAGAGGTCTGGCATCATCGGCAGGTTCGCCGCCGGCAGGACTTTGCTGAAAGTTTTGAACTTGGCCATGGAATCCTCCTGAATTATTTGAGGCTCTCCAAAAATTTCTCGCGCTTGAGCCGCTCGACGAGCGAGCCGTCGGCGAATTCGTCAGGCTTGTGGCGCGCGAACTCCGGCGTCTCGGCGGCGAGATTTTCCAAAATCAGTTTCATGCCCTCGAGCGTCGGATAAGGCAGATCGGGAAACAGCCCCACGTTGAACTCGTACTCGACGCTCGCGAGGCGCGGATCGTCCAGGCGCATGTACTTGGCGATCAGCTTCTCGCTCTCGGCGCGGTTGTGCTTCATGAAGTGGATCGCTTCCGTTACCGCCTTCACATATCTATAGGCGGTGTCGCGGTTGGCTTCCAGCCACGGCTCGTTCACGACCACAGAGGTCCAGGGAAACGGGATGTTCATCTGCCGCGCGGTCGCGAGGACCTTGAGTCCCTGGCCGCGCGCCTGCTCGCTCGCCGCCGCGCCGAGAAAGGTGTACTGGATTTTGCCCGCCTTCAGCGCCGCGAGGCGGCTCGCATCGCCGCCCAGCTGCAGCATCTTGAGGTCGTTCTCGACGCTGAGGCCGTTGCTTCTGAATAAATAGCGCAGGCCCTGGTGCGTCGAGGAGCCGAACCGCGAGATGCCGCCGATCTTGCCTTTCAGATCGGCGACCGACTTGATCTCCGGCAGCGCGACGAGGTTGCTCGCGAGCACGTTGAGCGGGTTGGCGATCGTGAGCAGCTTGGGGCCGCGTAGGCGGGCCTCCAGCGCCGCCGGCCCGCCGGCGGCGAACTGCACGGTGTTGCCGACGAGCGCCTGGACGTTGAGCGAGCCGCTGCTGATGTAGAGGAGGTCGACTTCGAGGCCGTATTTGATGAAGTAGCCGCGCGCCTCGGCCGTCCAGAGGGGCGACTGGCTCGCGTTCGGCGCGGCATAGGACGCGCGCAGGCGCTCCGCCGCGCCCGCCGATGAAAAAAGCGCGGACAACAAGAAAAGGATGGTCAGGTAGCGGTAAGGAAACGGCATAGGACGCAGAAGTTGAATACTTCGGAAGCGCGCGAACAGTCAAGGCGTTGTATTGACGCCGCGCGCGGTCTATAAAACCGTTCATGGCCAATCGCTGGTTATTGAAAACCGAGCCGTCCGCGTACTCGTTCGCGCAATTGCAAAAGGACAAGCGCACCGTCTGGGACGGCGTCAAGAACAACCTCGCTCTCAAGCATTTATCCGCGATCAAAAAAGGCGACGCGGTCGCGATTTACCACACCGGCGACGAGAAGGCGGTCGTGGGGCTGGCGCGCGCGGCGAGCGCCGCCTATCCCGATCCCGGCAAGAATGACCCCAAGCTCCTCGTCTTCGACATCGAGGCGGACAAGGCGATGCCGCGGCCGGTGACGCTGGCGGAGATCAAGGCCGATCCAAAACTGAAGAGCTTCGACCTCGTGCGCTTGCCGCGGCTCTCCGTCATGCCGGTGAGCGATGAGCAGTGGAAAGTGATCGAGGACATGGCGAAATGAGCGAGGGCCACGATCACGGCCATTCCCACGAGCATCGCGCGGCCGGTCACGCCCACAAGAGCCGCTTCCACGATCCCGAGCATGCGGCGGAGTTCGACCGGCGGAAATCGGAGATCCGTGCCGACCTGGCGGAGAAGCTCGCCGACATGCTGGAGCTCAAGGGCGGCGAATTGGTGCTTGATCTTGCGACCGGCACCGGGCGAATAGCCCGGCCGGTCTCAAAGCGGCTGCGCGGAGGCCGTATCGTCGGCATCGATCAGGCGCCGGCGATGCTCGACGTCGGCCGACAGCACGAAGATACCATACCGGCATATGCGCAATGCGCCGGCGAGGCCGACGCGCTGCCTTTCAAGACGAATGCTTTCGATCGCGCGTTCGTCTCATTCAGCCTGCATCATTTCGGCAACCCCGAGCGCGTGGTCCGCGAGGTCCTGCGGGTCTTGCGCAACGGCGGAAAGTTCGTGGTCCTCGATCCCGTCTTGAAAGAATCCACCGACGCGCTCGGCGCCGCGCTCGACGCCAAGGTCAACCAGGTCTTCCGGCGGACGCACGGCGAGGACTTCCGCTTCCATACCGCGAGCGGCATCCAGCGGCTGCTCCTAAAGGCCGGCTATCGCGGCCCCCGCGCTAAGGTGGCGACCTACGCCTTCGATCAGGAGGGTATGGACGGCATCCCCACGGGCGCCCATTGGCTCGAGGTCGCAGCCGAGTTCGAAGCCGAGGCGCCGGAGTTGGCGGACCGTCTTAAAGCGACCTACTTTACCTGGCACAAGCACGGCGAGGCCCTACACGTGAGCGGGAGCTTCCCGTACGCACTGGTCTCGGGCGAAAAGCCCGAATGAGCCTCGGGTAAACCCTGGGTACCGCTTTCAGGTATCAAGATCCCCGCCTTCACCGGCCAGTAAAAATTTCCCCGCAGCCACATTTTTACGGGTGATCAAGAATCCCTCGTTGCGAAAAATCCATTGATTTTCTGCCTCTTTGTCCTGGCATGAGCGTTGCTCAAAGGCCAAGTTAGCTCCCGACGGAGGCGCAATCATGACACCCGGCGCAAAACTTCAGGATGGCTGGAAGATTTTAATCGCGGCGCTCGTATGCGTTACGAGCGTCTTCCTTTTCCTGGTCGCACTCGCCTCTCCGGGCACCGGTGACGACGAAGACAAGCCGGGCCAAGCCCCCGGCTTGTCTTCGCCCGAGATTCCCGGCGGTCAGTCCCTCGGCGGCGTTTTGAAGGATTTTCAGTTCATTCCCGGCAGCGCCGTCATGGTCGACGCGAACCACGTGCTGGCGATGTTCCAAAACCCCGAGAAGCAGTTTTACGCCGTCGCGCTGTTCACCGCGACGTGCGACGGCAACAGCTGCAGGCCGACCGAGCTGATCGCGTTCTCGATCGTCGACAATCAGGGACGCGACGTCGAGCTCGCCAACGACGGCGGCCGGGGCCGGCGCGCGGGGCAAGAAATATAGAAGAGGTGGAGTCACGAAACGCATCGGGCTTGCACTGGAGGTTGAGGCAATCATGAAGAAAATACGAATCGGAGCGAAGGTCAAAATCAAACCGCAGCACTGGCTGCGGGCTCTCGAGGACGGCACGGTCGTCGAGTACCGTCCGCAGTCGGGCCACAGCTGGCTCGTCCAATTCGAGGACAAATATCCGGGCGGCGGCATCGACGGCGACAAGCTTTACTTCGACGAAGCCGAATTCTCCGAAGTCGAATCTCTCGACGCGAGCGGCACAATCGAGCCGTCCGCGATCGGCGGCCATAGGTTTTCGAGCGTTCCGAACGGAGTCGATTTTTACAGCTAATCCGCTCTCTTCCTTCCCTAAACTTCCGCACCACTAACTCACCACCACGGCGTCGCCCGGCAACGGGCGGCGCCGCCTTTCTTTTCGCGCATGCCGGGCTTCGGTCTTGCAGGCATGCTTCGTCCTGCGTTAGCTTAAGCCGTTTCGACGGAGGACGCATGAAAATATCTTTCATCGCACTCGTAATGCTCACGCTCGCCGCGGCGAATGCGGCGGCGCAAAGCCGCCCGGTCGTCATTGACGGCGGCACGCTGATCGACGGCAGCGGCCGGGCGCCCATCCCCGACGCCGTCGTGGTGTTCCAAGACGGCCGCATCCGCGACGCGGGGCGGCGCAGCGAGGTGAAGCCCCCCGAAGGCGCCGAGGTGATCAACGCGAAGGGCAAGACTGTTCTGCCCGGGCTGATCGACGGCCATTGCCACCTGCGCGATTGGATGGGCGAGATCTATCTGCATTTCGGCATCACGACCTGCCCGACGATCTCGAACAATCCGACCGACTGGGTCATCGCGCAGCGCGACGGCGTCAAGAACGGCACGATCCGCGGGCCGCGCGTCTGGGCCGCCGGCAACGTCATCGACGGGCCGCCGCCCGAGGGCATGGGCGGACTGCGCCGCCAGCGCATGAGCACCGTCGTCACGAACGAAGAGGAGGCGCGCGCGGCGGTGCGCGCGGCGGTGGCGAAGGGCGTGGACGGCTTCAAGCTCTTCGAGCGGCTCCGGCCCCAGGACGCCAAGGCGGCGGCGGACGAGGCGCACCGCGCCGACAAACCGGTGATCGGCCATTCGCTCGATATCTACGTCTCGGCCGACGCGGGCTATCAATCCGTCGAGCACGCCTGGTCGGTACTTTTCACCTCGATCACCGACCCGAAAAAGAAAAAAGAGCTCGACTTCGCGCGCATCACGGGAAAGATCAGCACCGCCGAGGCACTTTACTACATGGAGCGCGACCAGTTCGACAAGCTCATCAAGACGATGGTCGCCCGTAACGTCCACTGGAGCCCGACATGGGGCACGACCTATCGGCCGATCGCGCGCCGCGGCGCCGAGATGCGCCAAGAGGAAGCCGCGCTGTTGAACGATCCCAATCTCCGCTATCTTCCGTCCTACATTCCGAAGGACGTCGAGAAGCTCTATTCGCTTTTCGCCAAAGCTCCGCCGGAGCTGCGCGCGCGGCTCGAGCAGGGATATAAAAACGTGCAGGAGTTTGCGCGCCGCTTCGTCGCGGCGGGCGGGAAAATCCATCTGGGATCCGATCCCGACGCGATTCTCGCAGGCTACGGCCTCCATGCCGAGCTCGAAATGGCTGTGGAAGCGGGCCTAACGCCCGTCCAGGCGATCGAGGGTGTGAGCCTGAACGTCGCCGAGGCGTGGGGGCGGCAGAGGGATTACGGCAGCGTGGAGAAAGGCAAGATCGCCGACATCGTCATCGTCAACGGCGACGTCGCCAAGGACATCCGGGCGACGATGCGCGTGGAGAAATTCTTCATGGACGGAAAGCCGGTCGACCTCGCGTTTCATCCGGATTACAAAAATCCGATCCCGCGCCCGATCGTCGACCGCCCCGAGCAGGAAGGCGAGACGGCGCCGGGAAAATGAAGCGCGCGGCGCTGCTTTTCCTGCTGCTCGCGCTTTTCGTTCATCCCGCAGCTGCGGATGAGGCGGG
>DATFWH010000447.1:0-4572 GCA_035259465.1 Binatia bacterium | reverse complement strand
CGCAGGATCGGCAGCGTCGCGGCGTGCTGGATCACCGCCATATTCTCCAGCGTCTGCGACGCCACCTGCGCGAGGCTCTCGCCGGTCGCGAGCGCGAGAGCTTTTTCTTTCCGCGCGATCGCCTCGGCGATGCGCAGCATCATCCGCCGGTAGAGCACGACCCGCAGCGGGCGTAGGACGCCGGCGACGATTGCACGTTGGATTTCGCCGAACGGCACGAGGTACAAGCGTGACTTGAATTGATGTCGTGTCAGCAGGCGCACCAGCTCGCGGCACTTTTCCTGGGACGTGCGATCGAGATACGGCGCGCTGTGAAAATGTACGAACGTGAGGCGACAGCCGCGCTGCATCATGCGGTACGCCGCGACCGGCGAGTCGAATCCGCCGGAAATGAGAGAAACGACCCGGCCGCTTGCGCCGACCGGCAGGCCGCCGGGGCCGGGGATCTTTTCGAAGCCGAAGAAGGCGCATTCCGGCAGGATCTCGACATCGATCGTCACTTCGGCCTTTTCCAGATCGACGCGCGCGCAGGTCTTTGCCTTCACGGCGGCGCCGAGGACGCGGTTTATTTCCGGCGAAGTCAGCGGAAAGCTCTTGTCCGCCCGGCGCGCGTCGATGCGGAACGACGCGAAGCGCCTGCCGTCGACGCCGCGGAGAACGCGCTCGCGCAGCGCCTCGATGTCGGCCTCGACGCGCTCGACGAACGAGAAGTTCGCCACGCCGAAGACTCCGCCGAGGCGGCGCACGATTTCTTCGCGCCCGGCATCGTCGCCGAGCATAAGCAGGATGCGCGCCTGCAGCGTCTTCGCTTCCTTGACGGCGAGGCCGCGCAGCGACGCGACGAGGTTGCGCTTCAGCAGGTCGACGAAGTACGGCCGATTGCCTTTCTTCAGCGCGATCTCGTGATAGCGGATCAAGACGGAACTCACGCCGTCAAAATAGCAGATTCGTCCTTGATTTGCAGGGCGGCGGCGCTGTATGAATCTCAGAAAGCGGAGGAGAAAGGCATGGCGAATTTTCGCAAAATCTCCGAGGCGCTGGCGTTCGCCGGTGAGAAGATGAAAAAGAACGGGCTGTTCGAGACCGACCGGCTCTTCTGCGATCTCTACTGCTTCGAGCCGGGGCAAACTCAGGCGCCGCACACGCACGAGGGCTCGGACAAGATTTATTACGTGGTCGACGGCAAGGGTCTTTTTCGCGTCGGCGACGAGGAGCGCGAGCTCGGCGCGCGCGAGATCGCCATCGCTCCCTCCGGACAGCGGCACGGCGTCGAGAACAAGGGGCCGCAGCGGCTCGTTCTGCTCGTCTTTATGGCGCCGAAGCCGCACGGATAACGGCTCCGTCCTATAAAAACTTGACAAAGATGACCGTACAATTGAAAGGCAAGGTCGCGATCGTCACCGGCGCCGGACGGGGCATCGGCCGGGCAATCGCGCTCGCGCTCGGCGAAGGCGGCGTGAGCGTAGCGCTCGCGGCGCGCAGCGAAGGCGAGATTCGCTCGGTGGCGCAGGAGATCCGCGGCAAAGACGGCGACGCGATCGCGATCGCCGCGGACCTCTCGCGCGACGACGAGATAGATCGGTTGGTCAAGCAGACGGTGAAGGAATGGGGCCCCGTCGATATTCTCGTCAACAACGCCGGCTGGGGGAAGACCGCGACGGTGGTCGACAGCCGCGTCGAGGACTGGGACCGCACGCTGCAGATCAACCTGCGCGCTCCGATGGTGCTGACGCGGCTGGTTCTCCCGGGCATGATCGCGAAGAAGTCCGGCGCCGTCGTCAACATCGGCTCGATCTCAAGCAAGGCGGGAACGGCCAACACCTCCGCCTATTCGGCTTCGAAGTTCGGCATGCTCGGCTTCACCCAGTCGCTCTTTGAAGAGGTGAGAGAGTACGGCATCAAGGTGTCGATCATCCTGCCGGGCTTCGTCGACACGCCGCTCATTCCGCTGAACAAGCGCCTCGACCGCGGCAAGATGATCCAGCCGCGCGACATCGCCGGCGCGGTCATGTACGTCCTCTCAACGCCGCTGAACTCCTGTCCCGTCGAGATGACGATCCGCCCGCAGCAGACGCCTTACCGGTAGATATTTAAAGTATTACTTGAAGAGCGATTCAAGGAACGGAATCGTGACTTCCTCGAGGCTCGCGACCACGGCTTCCGCCTCGAGCTCGGCGGCGGGGTAGGAGTTCGTCACCGCGAGGCATTTGATGCCGGCGCGGTGCGCCGCCCTGATGCCGTCCTTCGTGTCTTCGATGACGAGGCACTCCGAGGCGCGGATCGGGTCGCGGCGCTTCTCGTTCAAGCCGCGGAGCGCATTGATGAACACTTCGGGGTGGGGCTTCCCGTGGTTGACGTCTTCGGCGCTGGCGATGACCTGAAAATAGTTTCGCAATCCACCGACCTGGAGGATCATCTCGATTTCCGCGCGCAGTGCGCCCGACGCGACCGCCAGCGGGAAGCGCGCGGCGAGCTCGGGAACGAGCCGCTTCACTCCGGGAAAAATGACGATCCGTTCGGCGATCGTGTCGCGGTAGAACTGCGCCTTGCGCCCGATGAGCTCCGCGAGCTTCGCATCGTCCAGTTTGCGTCCGCTGTCCTCGAACACGGCGCGGAAGCAGCCGCGGTCGTCCATGCCCATGTACTTTTGCAAGTACACTTCCTTGGTCAGCGCAAAACCTTCTTCGGCGAGGACTTTGCGAAAAAGCTCGAGATGGATCGGTTCGTCGTCGACGAGGATGCCGTTGAAATCGAAGATGACCGCTTTGAGCACCTCCTCACGCTATCGAATCGGCTCTTTCGTTTCAACCGAGTCTAAGATAGGAAGGAAAAATGGCGCACGGGAAAGAGCACCACCACGTGCACGCGCACGGCCACGGGGCGCCGGAATATCGGTTCTGTCCTAAATGCGGCGGCGGCCTCGAGCGCCGCGTCGTCAAAAACGGCGAGCCCCCGCGACTCGTGTGCAGCGACTGCGCATTTATTTTTTATCTCGACCCGAAAGTCGTAGCAGGGACGGTATTTACGATCGACCGCCGCGTGGTTCTGTTGCGGCGCGGCGTCGAGCCGTCGCTCGGAAAGTGGGTGTTCCCCGGCGGATACGTCGACCGCGGCGAAAGCGTCGCCGACGCAGCGGTCCGGGAAACAAAGGAAGAGTCCTGTCTCGACGTGCGGCTCGGCCCGATCGTCGGCGTCTACTCCTACGCCGGCTCGCCGAACGTCATCGTCGTCTATGCCGCGGACGTCGTAGGCGGCGAGCTGTCGGCGGGCGACGAGTCGGTCGAGGCGGGCGCTTTCGCGCCTGAAGACATTCCGTGGCAGGACCTCGCCTTCGACAGCACGCGCGACGCGCTGCGCGATTATCTCCGGCTTTACCTCGGAACGAGAATGGAGTAGGGAATAGCAAACCATCACCCGGAGGTTTCATGTCCAACCTGGATATCGGCCAAAAGGCGCCCGACTTCTCGCTGCCGGTCTCGCGCGAGCAGAAAGTCGGCTTGAAAGATTATCTCGGGAAGAAGAACGTCGTGCTGGCCTTCTACCCGCTCGATTTCACCGGCGGCTGAACGCAGGAGCTCGCGAACCTCGAAGCCGACCGCAAGAAGTTCGAGGCGCGAGACGCTCAGGTCCTGAGCATCAGCGTGGATTCGGTTTTCTCGCACAAAGCGTTCGCCGAGAAAATCGGCGGGATCACTTTTCCGATGCTGTCGGATTTCTATCCGCACGGCGCGGTCACCGATCTCTACGGCGCTCTTCGCGCGGAGGGATATCCCAAGCGCACCGTCGTCATCATCGACAAGGACGGCGTGATGCGCTACCGCAAGGAATACGACAAGGGAATCCCGGAGAACAAAGAACTGCTCGGGGAGCTGGATAAGATCAATCGGAAATAACGCGATATAAAGCGGGCCGTTTATTACAAGAGCCTGGATTCCTGCTCTCGCGGGGACCCAGGCTCTTCCATTTCCAAGAATTATCCGGCGACCAACACGTCGTCGCCCTCGACTTTGACTTCATAGGTCTTGATCGAGATCGCCGGATTGAGCTGGTTGACTCCGTTGGTGACGTCCCAGCGCCAGCCGTGCCATGGGCAGATGGCGATCTTGCCGTCGAGCTCGCCCTCGCCGATCGGCCCGCCGCGGTGGATGCACGTGTCGTCGATCGCGTGAAACGTTCCTTCCACGTTGAAGAGCGCGACCGGCTTGCCGTTGACGCTGACTGTTTTTCCCGTCCCCGCCGGAATATCGGTTTGTTTGCAGACTTTGATGAATGCCATTCACATCCCCCTTATCTCGAAGTCCGATTGTTTTACCCCAGCAGCGAAGCCTTTTTCAAGGCGACGTCTCGAAAACGAACGGCAGCGTAGCGACGGTGCCGGCGATAGCTCCCGTCGATGCGCGCACCGTCACGTCCATCGCCGGCTGCAGATAGTCGCGATGGAGGTATGCCAGCGCGATCGGACGGCGAAGCTTGGGCGATAAAACCGAGCTGGTGACCCGGCCGACTTCTTTGCCGTCGACGAGAACCGCAGCGCCGCGCGCCGCCGCGTCGTGGCCGTCGAGCAGCAGACCG
>DATFWH010000446.1:0-13007 GCA_035259465.1 Binatia bacterium | reverse complement strand
GCCGGTGATGATCACGAGCGTGCTCGTCGGCGGCGTCTCTTTGTAGTACTGCATGCGGACTTTGTTGTAGCCCTCGCGATACTTTCGGTCGACGATGTAGGTCGTCGTCATGACGAGATTCTTGACCGAACCGCCGGCCTTCTCGAGGACAGCGGTGAGATTCTCATATACCTGGCGCGTCTGTGCCTCGATGTCGCCTTTGCCGACGACGTTGCCGTCTTTATCCACGGCGGTTTGTCCCGCGATGAATAGCAGACGACCGCCGTCGGCCACGATGCCGTGGCTGTAGCGCGGCCGTGGATCGTTCAAGCGCTTCGGTTGAATGACCTTCGTTGCCATGAGTCCCTCCTTAACCCTTCGTCGGGTAGCGTTTTGCCATCTCGTTGAAGAAGCCCTCTTTCTCCAGCTCTTGTAGAAATGTTAAGTCCACGAACTGTTCGGGCCTCGCGTTTTTTGCCTGCGGCATCGTCGGCGTGAGCACATCGAGCATGAACTGGATGCCTTTCAGCGTCGGGTAGGGCTTCTTCGGGATCGTTTTGATGTAGCCGTTGTACGAGTCTTCGAGCACCTCCGGATCGTTGGTGCGCATGTATTTGGCGAAGACGCGCTGCGCCTCTTTTTTGTTGGCGTAGATGAAGTAGATCGCCTCGACGAATCCTTTGAGGGCGTTCTTCACGGTTTCGCGGTTCGTTTTGATGTAATCGCGCGAGGTCGCGAAGCCGTTGCCCTGAACTTCGACGCCCAAGTCGCCGACCTGAACGCCCTCGATCATGCCCGCTTTGCGCGCCGGCGCCGCGGTGGAGGAGGTGAAAAGCGTTGCATCGATTTTTCCGGCAGCGAGCGCTGCCAGCCGCTCGGCGTCCGGGCCCGTGGGGACAAGGCTCACGTCTTTCGCAGGGTCCATACCGTAGTGGCGGAAGAGGATTCCGGCAGCGTAGTAGGTCGCCGAGCCGAAGCCGCTGATGCCGAAGCGCTTGCCCTTCAGTTGTTCGACTTTTGTGGTTCCCGGACGCGTAAAGAGAATCTGGTCGTACGATGTCTCGACCGCGGCGACCAGCACCAGGTTAAACCCAGTGAGATTCGCCTGCACGACGGTGCCGATATTGACGATCGGCGGATCGCCGCCGGCGAGCGCCTGGGTGGCGATCTGGCCGCCGCGGAGAAAGATCGGCTCGACGTCCAGGCCGTACTTCTGGAACAGACCGACTTCCTTTGCCACCCAGACGTTGCTCTGGCGATAACTGAGCGACGGATAGCCGATTCGGATGCGCTTGAGCTCCTGCGCGTGCGAAGCGCCAACGTTCAAAAGAATCAAAAAGGCGAAGATGATAAAGACTTTTTTATTTCGCGGCATCGCATCTCCTTTATTTCCACCCCAGTTGTTTTTTCGCCTCTTCGACGAGGCTGGCATCGACGTAGTTCGTGTAGGGCGGCGCTTTCTTGCCTTCGTATTTCCCGGCTTTCTCCCTCAGCTCGAAAGTTTTCTCGATCGACTGTTTGCTGATCGCGCCGTCGACCGGAAACGGCTTGAATTCTTCGATCAGATAGTGGTAATCGGCTTCCGCCGCCTCGCGGGTGCCTTTGAGAATCTTGTTGTAGATCGCCAGCGCCTCTTCTTTGTTTTTCGGGTCGTACAGCCACTTCGTCGCCTCGGCCATCCCTTTGATGAATTTGACGACCTCGGCGCGGTTCGATTTGAGATAATCTTCGTTGGCGAACTGCACGACGAACTGAATCGGCCCCAAATACTCGTGAAAAGTCGTCAGCTTCGTAAAACCTTCCTGCCGCGCGCGCAGATTGAAAGGCGGCCCCATGAATGTCACCTGGACGGAGCCGCCTTTCAAGGCGGCGTAGCGTTGCGGCGAAGTGCCGACGACCAGCAGCTTGTAGTCTTTCGGGCTGATCTTATAAGCCTTCTCGAAGACTTCCGCGAGCATGAGCGTGGTGCCGCCGGAAAGCGAATCGACGCCGATCGTCTTGCCTTTTATGTCGGCGGCGGATTTGATCTCCGGACGCGCCACCACGTCGTAGGGGATTTTCTCCAGCGCGCCGGAAACGATCTTTACCTTGGCGCCCTTTTCCATGGCGTCGATCACGTAATCTGGGTTGATGCGGCCGATCGGGATTGTGTTGCTGATCACCGCGCGCGCCGTATTGGTGCCGCCGACGATGATTATTTCTTCCACATAGATGCCGTTCTTCTGAAAGAATTTCTTCTCCTCGGCGACGAAGAGCGGCCAGCTCGCGGCGGTGCGTCCGCTCTGCACGAAGCGGACGGTGGGCAGATTCGCCTCGCCGGCGTAGCACGGCAGCGTCAGGACAAGCACGAGAAGAGCGGAAACGATTGTTTGGCGGTGGCGCATGGAACCTCCGTCGCGTTACAGCTTGGCGAAGCCGCCCGCGGCCTTCACCTCTTCTTCTATCAATTTCCACAAGGTATTTTCCAGATCCACGAAGCGGCGGTCGGACTTGACCTCCATGTCGCGCGG
Organism: Binatia bacterium; assembly: GCA_035259465.1. Taxonomy (GTDB): domain Bacteria; phylum Desulfobacterota; class Binatia; order UBA9968; family UBA9968; genus JAJPJQ01. The sequence continues at coordinate 10,518 of DATFWH010000446.1, read as the reverse complement.
CCGCGGCAGCGGCACGCGGAATTCTTCGCGGATCGTGCCCGGACGGTGGCTGAAGACGACGATGCGGTCCGAGAGCAGGATCGCCTCGGCGATCATGTGCGTGACGAAAATGACGGTCTTTTTTGTCTGCGACCAGATGCGCAGCAGCTCGAGCTGCATAAAGCTCCGCGTCTGCGCGTCGAGCGCGGCGAACGGCTCGTCCATCAGGAGAATCTTGGGCTCGATGGCGAGCGCGCGCGCGAGGTTGACGCGCTGCTGCATGCCGCCGGAGAGCTCGTGCGGATAGTGCTGCTCGAAGCCGGAGAGGCCGACGAGATCGAGATACTTCCGCGCGAGCTCGCGCGCCTCGGCCGGGCTCTTGCCGCGGCCCTCGAGCCCGAGCAGCACGTTGTTGAGACTCGTGCGCCAGGGTAGCAGCGCGGCCCCTTGGAAGACGAAACCCATGAGGAGGTCGCCGCCCGCGCCTTTCTGCTCGCGGCCGTCGACGAAGATCTGCCCGCCGGAAGGCGGGACCAGGCCGTTGATGACGCGGAGCATCGTCGTTTTGCCGCAGCCGGACGGCCCGACGATACTGACGAACTCGCCGTCGCGGACGCTGAGGTTGAGGTCGCGAAAAATGACGAACGGCTCGCCGTTGCGGCCCGTGACCTCGCGGCTCAGGCTTTTGAGTTCCAGAATCGCGGACGCCATGTCAACGGGGATGAGAGGTTTTCCACGGCGTCGCGAGGTCTTCGATCTTGCGCAGAATCTCGAAGCCGACGATGCCCATCAGCCCGAAAGCGGTGACGCCGACGAACAACACCGGAACGTTCAGTGTCTGGCCGGCGAAGTAGACGAGGTAGCCGAGGCCAGCGGTGGCGCCGAACCATTCGGCGATCGCCACGCCGGTGAGCCCGCGGCCGAGCGCGAGGCGGAGTCCGGATAAAATGAACGGCAGCGACGCGGGCAGAAGAATCTTGCGAAACAGTGCGAGACGAGTGAGCCTCAGCGAGCGCGCCAGCTCGACGAACTCGCGGTCGACGACGCGCATGCCGTAGTAGGAATTGATGAGGATCGGAAAGACGCAGCCGAGAAAGACGATCGCGACTTTCGAGCCCGCGCCGATGCCGAGCCAGAGAAGCAGCACGGGCGCAAAGGCGATGCGCGGCGTCGTGTAAAGCGTCGTCATCCAGGGATGGACGTAGTCGCGCACGGCGGGCGAGAACGCCATCACAAAGCCGAGCGGCACGCCGACAACGATCGACAGTAAATAACCGTAGAGAAAGATCCAAGAGCTGGCGAACAGATGCGGGTAGAGCTCGCCGGTGACGAACAGCATCTCGTAGGCTTTGGAGACGACGGTTAGCGGCGAAACCAGAAAGGCCGTGTCGGCGATGACCACCGTCGCGAGGTAATGCCACAAGACGAGTCCGCAGAGGATCGACAGCGTCTTGTGAATCGCTCGCGAATTGTCGCGATAAAATTCCACGATCGCTACCATTCCGCCGTTTGACGCCACGGGGCGAGCTTCTGCTCGCCTTTTTTGATCAGCGTGAAACTCCCAATGCCCATCGCCGCCAGGAGCACGACCGTGACGAAGAGCTTCGGGCTGTCCCACGTCTCCGACGCGTCGCGAAGCATGTAGCCGAGGCCCGCGTTGGAGGCGAGCAGCTCGGCGGCGATGACTCCGAGCAGCGCGCGGCCGACGCCGAGGCGCATGCCGGTCACGATGAACGGCAGCGCCGCCGGCAGGCGGATTTTATACGTCGTTTCCCAGCGGCTCAGGCGAAACGACTTCGATACTTCGAGCCAGAGCGGATCGATCGTTTTCACTCCCGCTGCGGTGTTGAGGATCAGCTCGACGATCGTGATCTTGAAGACGACGATTACCTTGGACCACATGCCGATGCCGAACCAGATGATGATGAGCGGCACGATCGTGATGATCGGAATCGAGTAGAGCGTGGCGATCCACGGCTCCATCCACTCGTCGAGCCACTTGTGCATGCCCATGAAATAGCCGAGCGGGATGCCGACGAGACAGGCGGCGGAAAAACCGTAGGCGAATTCCAAAAGCGTCGCCGCGAAATGACGCGCGAGCTCGCCGCTCGCCGCCAGCTTCCAAAAAGAGCTCGCGACGCTGCTCGGCGCGGGCATTAAAAGGTCGTTTTCGAGAAACAGGCGGGCGAGAATCTCCCACGCGACGAGCACCACGACGATCGAGACGATGCCGCGGGTGACGTCCTTGCGCATGGAGAGCGAGCCACCGCTCAGCGGTAAAGTTCCGGATCGGGACCTTTGTCTTGCGAGAGGCGAATTCTGGGGAACATTGCGAAACGACCGCCGCGGTTCTGAACCATGAAGTCGACCGGGACGAACCCCTGAAGCAGCGGGATCGGCATGAGAACGCCGGCGAAAGGGCTACCCGAGTCGTGGCCGATCATCAGTTTCTCGCCCAGCCAACCGGCCGGCAGGTTGCCGCTGATGTCGAAATGGCTCGCCGAGACGCTGCCCTGAAGCGGCGGCAGCGAATAGCGCTTGGTCGGGTCTCTCTCGACCTCGGTCTGGAGCTGCGCGTCCGGGCCTTTGCCGCGCGCCGTTGTGGGCGCCCCCGCCTCGCGCACCAGAGTGAACGTGGTCTCGGGGTACGGGTCCTCGGGCTTCTTGGCCAGGTTGCCGGCGAGGACGGTGGGCGGGACATTTTTCAGGCCGCCTTCGCTGTTCTTCGGGCGAATGTCGACGTCGGCCATGGCGACGTCGAAGTTGCGCTGCCGCACGGCCATTTGGAAGCGGCTGTTCGCCGTCTCGTCGAGCCGGTAGGTCTGCGTGCGGACGCCCCACGGCGTTTGTAGATTGAGCAGGATCTCGTTGTCGCCCAGGATGCTGACGCCCTTGTCGGCCAGCTCCATGTTGTTGAGATTTCCGTCGAAGAGCGAAGCTTTCAATCCCAGACCCTGCGGTCCGTAGAGATCGGGGTTCTCCATGAGAAATTTCTTGCTCATGCGGAGCCCCTGGTTTTCCGCCCTTGTCATGCGCGACAGGCGCTGCGTAGCGTCTTTGGCCGCGTCGGTTTCGGCATAATTGTCGAGAATTTCTTTCAGAAAGTATTCCTGCGCGCCGCGATCTTGCGTACGCCCCGCCGCCTGCAGCAGCGTCTTCGCCGCCTTGTCTTTCAAGTCGGCGAGCTTTTTATCCGATGCGCGTCCGGACATCTCGTTGTAGGCGAGCGCCTTTTCGTACATGCCGTTGTGCTCGTACGCGTCCGCCAGGACGGTGTAGACATCGGCGGTGTCTTTGGATTCCGGATGGGCGCGGACATACTGTACGCCCTTGTCGATGACATCCTGATTCGAGATCGGGTTCGCGGTGATCACCTGGATGAGGTTGGTCGCTATCATGATGCCGTTCGCGGCCGCGACAGTCGGCGCTCCGGCGGGTCCGCTGATGATTAGCGGCGCAGCCAGCATGAGGTTCTTTTTCAGGAAATCGTCGCCGAGGAGCACGTATTTGACGGTGTCCAGCTGGTATTTCGTGCGCGCTCCCTGGAAGGAAGCGAGCATGTTGTATTCGGGATTTTCGATCAGCACCCGGGCGCGGTCGCGCTCGTGGCTGTTCGAAGAGCGCGCGACCTGCTGGAGGATTTTTTTCGCCTCCTCGTGGCTGCCTTTGATCTCCAATGCGACCGAGCGCGCGTCGCGCGCGATTTCGGCCTGCGGCATGCCGCGGTATTTACTCTCGAGCCGGTCCGCCTCCGTACGGATTTGCTCGTCGTCACGCAGCGTCAGCGCGTAGAGCAGCCCGCTGATGTCGCGGTTCTCGGCCGTCGGGGCGCGCACGGGCGGACGGGCGATCTGGAGGGCCTTTTTCGTCTCCTGATCTTCGGCCCTTGCGCGCGCCTTCATCCGGTCGACTCCCGACTCGGCGTCCTTCGAGAGCGGGTCGAGCACCGCGGCGACCTGATAGTAAAACTCCGCCTTGTCGAAATCCTTTTTGCCGAGCGCCTCTTGGGCCCGGTCCAGCTGCCTCTGGGCGAGCACGCGGCGCTTCTTTTGCTCGAGCTCTTCGATGCGCTTGCGCACCTCGGGATTGCGCGGATCGTCGGGGTAGCGCCGGAGATGCTCGTTCATAAGCGCGAGCGCGCGGCGCTCCTCGGTCGGCATGTCGTTCGTGGTGAAAGCCATCAGCTGCTGCACCGCCGACTCCACCGCGGCCGACGTGTAATTCCCGGTCATCACGTTCGCGACATTGACCGAGCCGAGCATGCGGTTGAAAATGCCGCCCCACTTGTTCTGCGCCGCTTTCCTCAGCTGCTCGTCGGCCTGATTGAGGTCGTCGTTTTTGAGCCGCGATTCGATCAGCTGCTTCTGCTGCGGCATCGCCGTAAACGAAAGCGCCTGGCGCTGGGCCGCGAGATAGCGCGCGCGGTCTTCGATCGTATTGTTATAGAGGTCGCGCGCCGAGTCGCTCAGGCCGGTGGCGGTGCCGCGCTCTTTTTTCAGTTGCGCGTCGCGCTCGGTGAAGAACTTCAGGTCGTCGGCGAGCGTCTGGCTGTCTCCCGTGAGCGCCGCGATCATCGCGCTGCGCGCGCGCTTGTCCACGTCGTCGGGAAAGTAAAGCGGAGGGCTTGGAGGCTTCTCGAACGGATCGAACTCCGGCAGGGGATTGAGAATCCGGTCGGGCAGTTCCTGGGCGTCCTGCGCGAATGATCGCGCCGGCGGCGAAGCGAGCGCGGCGCCGAGGCAAAAAACCGCGAGCAGAGAGCGATGAAAGCGTCTCATCGGCTGAGCCTTCGGATCTTCTCGTCGAAACCCCGAAGCGCTTCGATTTTGCCCTGGGCCTCGATCTTTTCCACGATCCCGTCCACGCCGGCGACCTCCGTATAGAGGTTCATAGCCTGCTTTTCAAGCTGCCCATAGACCTTCATGTCGAAGGCCAACCCCTCGGGATCGTTCTCGGCGATATAATCTTTGGACAGTCGAGCATAAAAGTCGCCAAAGTCGAGGAGATAGCGGTAATAGTTCTTGCTTTGCCGGTGCTTGGTGACGAGCTGGCTGTACGCCAGGATAGTAATATGGTTGCCGTCCGTCAAGCGAAAACGGTTCGCTTCCACGAAGGCCACCTTGGCCCGGTCGACCCTCTCTTCCTCCACGCGGGCGAGGTATTCCTGCGGCTGGCCCTGATACTTCTTCACCAGCGCGTTCCACGATTCGACCCTTTCATCCAGTGCCTTGAGATAGACGAAGGGATCTTCGGTCGGCAGCGGCTTGTCCAGCACCGCCTTGAAGGCTTCCAATGTCTCGATGTTTTTGAGCGCCTGGGGCCGGAGCGGCCCCTCCATGTCGGCGACCCTGCGGTAGTAGGCGAGCGCCTGGTCGTAGTCCCGCAGCCGCTCGTACGCGGTCGCGCGGCTGAACTGGATGATGTCGACGAACTGGCGCGGGTTCTTGCGCTCGTAGTCGTCGAGGCGCACGAGCGCCGCCTTCATGACGTTCACGCCGGTCACGTCCTTGGCGATCGGAAAGCGATAAACGTCCTCGCGCGCGAAGCGCTGGAAATCCTTCACGACATCCATCAGATTCTGCGCCGGAACGTATTGTCGTTCGGTCGCTAGTCGGGAGGAGCAGCTGACGAGAAGAAGGGACAGGACAAGGGCGGATATTACGACCGATGAATTTCGAATGGCAACTTTCAAGATTCGCTGGGCTCAGCCGGTCTCGATAAGCGAATAGAATAGCACGAGTCGATTTCTTTTGCTCGCGGCAAAATCGTGCGGCGTGCCCTTGGGAATATGGCAGAGCATGCCGGCCCGGAGCGCGACTCTGCGGCCGTCGACGCGGAGCCGGCCGCTGCCGCGAAGCACCTGACAGACGACGTCCTTGTCGCGGTGGCGGATCTGCTTCGCGTCCGCGGCCGAGCGCGGGCGAAACACGATGATGCCGGAGCTGAAGCCGCGCCCCTCCGCCAACGAAGCGTAAGCGATCTCGTCGTTGATTTTTTTGAGGCGGCGTAAGGCTTTGGTGACGGTCGTAACTTTCATCCCCGCACTCAGGGAGAGGCGCGAGGCGATAGGCGTGAGGGCCGGAGTCTGACTCGCGCCTCACGCCTCATGCCTGTTGCCTATTCTTTCACCGCCGCCACGATTTCGCGCAGCGCCTGCTCCGCCTTCTCATTCGCCACGCGGGACGAGCCCACGACTTTATGGCCGCCACCGCCGTAGTTTTTCAGCAGCTCGCCCACGTTGACGTTCGAGGTCGGATTGAAGATGTTGTAGCCGACCGAGATCGCCGTCGTGTTCGCGCGCTGGCTGTCCTCGGCGACTTTGACGGAAATATTCGCGGTGGGAAACAGCGTGTAGAGCAGAAAACGATTTCCATCCGGGATATCTTTGATGCCGCGGAGATCCAACAGGATCACGTTGCCGTCCAGTTTCGCGCGCTCGAGCAGTATCTTTTTCAGCCGCTCCTGATCGGCGAGAATCTTCGCGCAGCGGCGCGCGACCTCCGGCCCTCGGAGCGTTTCTTCGACGGTTTTGTCGCGCAGGTAATCGATCAACTTGAGCCAGTAGGGCTCGTCTTCGGCGAACTTGCCGTCGATCGTCATGGAAATCAGCACGTAGCCCGCCGGATGCAATACGTCCTCCGGCGTGAGCAGCGCCGCGTCGATCTTGTCCGCTTCGTCGAGCAGGTATTTCATCCGCGGCGAGTCAAGAATCTCCATCCCGCGTTCTTTGCGGCGGTTGCCGCGCACGCGGTCGCGCATGGCCAGTGTGTAGTATTCGTAGACGACGCGCGCCGCGCTAGGCGCGATGCGAAAGCCGCCCTTGCCCGGGACCAGCGTTACGTCTTCGGACTGCCCCGTGTGGTCGCGCCACGCGAACGCGTTGGTGACGTGATGGTCGAACCAGAGCGTACAGCTGGGATCATAGGGGAGATTGGCGATCACGTCGCCGCGGCGGATTTCGACCTGGCCGTCCTGCATGAACTTCGGCTCGACGAAGAGATACGAATCGATCTCCTCCATGAGCGTGATGAGCGCGCCGCAGACGAGCCCGTCGAAATCCGCGCGCGTGACGAGCCTCATGGCTTGGCAAGCTCCTCGACCGGCACCGCGTGGTGGCCGAAGGCGGCCGCGACGGCCGGGTGGGTGAACTTTCCCTTGTAGGTATTGAGCCCTTTCGCGAGCGCGCGGTCCGCGAGAAACGCGCGCGGGACGCCTTTGTCGGCGAGCGCGAGGCCGTAGGAGAGCGTCGCGTTGGTCAGCGCGTAGGTTGAAGTGTGCGGGACGATGGCCGGCATATTCGTGACGCAGTAGTGGACGACTTCTTCCTCGATATAGATCGGATGATGGTGCGAGGTCGGGCGCGAAGTCTCGGCGCAGCCGCCCTGATCGATCGAGATATCGACGAAGGCCGCGCCCGGCTTCATCATCTTCACCATCTGGCGCGTGATGAGCTTCGGCGTCTTCGCCCCGGGAATCAGCACCGAGCCGATCACGAGGTCGGCGTCGACCACTTCTTCCTCGACGTTCGCGCGATTGGACATGAGCGTCGTCACGTGGCCGCCGAGAATGTCGTGCACATAGCGGAGCTTGGACGGATTGATGTCGAGAATGCTCACATACGCGCCCATCCCCGCGGCGACCTGGCACGCGGTCGTGCCGGACATGCCGGCGCCGAGAATGACGACTTTTCCGGGGCGCACGCCGGAGGCGCCGCCGAGGAGAATACCGCGGCCGCCGTTTTCCGCTTGGAGACACCACGCGCCGACCTGCAGCGCGAGCCGCCCGGCCACTTCGCTCATCGGTGTGAGCAGGGGCAGCGAGCCGTCTTCGAGCTGGATCGTCTCATAGGCGACGGCGGTCACTTTTTCTTCCAGCAGAGCGCGCGTGACCGTCTCGTTCGCGGCGAGGTGCAGATAGGTATACAGGATCAGCCCTTCGCGGAGGTAAGGAAATTCCGCCGCGAGCGGCTCCTTCACTTTCATGATGAGATCGGCGCGGCGCCATACCTCGGCGGCGGAATCGGCGAGCGCCGCGCCGGCGCCCTCGTACGACCGGTCGAGAATGCCGCTGCCGGTTCCGGCGCCTTTTTGAATCACGACCTCATGGCCGTGCGCAACGAACGCGGCGACGCCTGTCGGTGTGATCGCGACGCGGTTCTCTTCTTCTTTGATTTCCTTGGGAACGCCGACGATCATCAGAACGACAGTCTAGCGCAGGGGAGAAACTAACGCCACACGACCCAGGCGAGCAGTAACCAGCCGATGAGAAACGCAAGTCCGCCGATCGGCGTGATCGCGCCGAGCCAGCGCGGGCCGCCCATGGCGAGGAGATAAAGGCTGCCGGAAAATATGATTATGCCGAAGACGAAGAGCCAGCCCGCCGCCGTCAACCACGGGCCCGACCAGCGCCCCGCGGCCGCCGCGATGGCGAGGAGCCCCAGCGCGTGGTACATGTGATAGCGCACGCCGACCTCGAAGATGTTGAACATATCCGGCGGGAGCTTGTTTTTGAGGCCGTGCGCGGCGAACGCGCCGAGCGCGACGCCGAAAAAAGCGGCCAGCGCGCCGAGAGAGAAGAAAAGACGGTCCATGTTCTAATCGTTTCTGAATTCTTCCAGGGAAAAACCCGCGTCCTTTAAGATTTTGACAAGAAGACCAAGCGGTAGGTCGCCCGGATGGATAGGGACAACGGTTCGATAGCCGCTTCGTGAATGTTGAAGTATCAGGTGGGAGCCTTTTTGTCGCTTTTTGAGAAATCCTTTGCGCTTGAGAAATCGTACGACTTCTCGAGGCGTGGCCAACTATTCACCTACGGCTATCGAGAGCGTGTCCACGTCGACGACTTTTGCCGACGATTTCGGAACACTGTCGCCATCGGCCAAACAATCTTCTATGTAAAGTGCGAGAGCTTTCCGAATGTCCTCCTTGGCCTGGCGCGCCGTTTTGCCGCGCCCGTATACGCCGGGAATATCGGGAATGTAGGCCCAGAAGTCCTTTTTCTCTTTAACGATGACGATAGGATATTTGCGGGTCATTTTCATCCCATTTTGTATCATATAAAAGCGCGCACGACCACATGTTTGAAGTGGCAGTTGACAGAGCAGACTGGCCGATGAAACAATCTTCCTGCTTGGCAGGCGTGTGTTAAGACCGGAGGGTGCATGAAAGTTTTACAGACTGTCGTCGTGCCGAAAAATTCCGGCATGTCGGTCGTGGTGAAGAAGGGACAGATTCTGCGCGTGGCCGGGCGCACGGTCGTCGATTTCGTCGTATTCAACCTGCACAATCTACGCGAGCGCTTCGATCAGGCGCGCACGAAGACCAATCAGGTGAAAATCTTTATCAGCACCGGCGACCAACTGTTTTCCAAGCTCAATAATGCGCTGCTTACGATCGTCGAAGACTCGTTTAAAGAGGGCACGCACGATCTGCAGAAGGGCATGTGCAGCAAGAAGCGCTTTGAGCTGATCGCGAAAGGGCTCGCGCAGCGGAAATTCGCCGGGGGCGTCGATTTAAATCCACAGCGGCCGGAGGACATCCCCGATCACGGCTGCTGGGAGAATCTGATCGACGCGCTCAAGGGCTACAGCGTCGCCGACGAGGACATCCCGAGCCCGCTCAATCTCTGGCAGACGATGAAGATCGATCCCGAAACCGGCGCGATGCTCGACACCACCATCCGGCCAAAAGACGAGGCGCACGTGGACTTCCGCGCCGAGATGGACTGCCTCGTCGCGGTGAGCGCCTGCCCGCAATCGGGCCGAGGCGAGGGGATCCGGCTGGAAGTTTTCGACGGCTTATAGATTTACGACTAAAATTATCGCGATAAAGATGGCCACCGCTCCGAGCAGATAACGCCACGAGTAAATTCGCCACGCGATTACCAATAGCCATAGCGCAGTAGCGAATACGAAGCCTTCGACGAGCGCCGACCAAGCGTAGACGTTTGCTGAAGCGTAGTGCCAGCCGCCATTAGCTATCATGGCTTCCGATCCAAAATTGTAACCCGCAATGTTATCTGGATCGGCAACGATAGCGATCTGCCACCATTCTGAAACGGCGAGGACAACTCCCACAGAGCCGTATAGAATCCCCAGCCCCGTAAGCGTTCGAAGAGCGAAATTGCCGCTATAAAGCTTTTGGAATTTCATTAACCCCGAGCTCATTCGCCACTTCCAGCAAACCGCCCCACGTCGGCTCGTCGATCTCGACGCCTTCTTTTAGTTGCTTCTCTTCGATCTTCCGCGCGCGCTCGCCGGGCAGGAGCACTTGCTCGAAGCCCGGCGCGGGCTTGACCTTTTTCGCGCGCGAAGCGAATTCGTCCACGCCTTGGAAGAATTCCTCGACCGGCAGGAACTCTTCTACGGCGATCGCTTGGAGCAGCACGCCGTTGACGGCGTGGCCGCCCTTGTCCCACCAAGCGCGTCCCGAGCCGCTGCCGGTGAGGATGCCCGCTAATATTTCCACGACGATGTTCAGTCCCGACCCTTTGTAGCCGCCGTACGGCAGCAGCACGCCGCGCGGCGGGCTGCGAAAGGGC
>DATFWH010000445.1:0-9585 GCA_035259465.1 Binatia bacterium | reverse complement strand
AGCCGATCGGCTGCGCGGCGCGACCTCATTCAGAGGCTTCGCCGCGGTAGGCGTGGAGGCGCCAGTCGCGGACGATTTTCTGAATCTCCGACGACCACGCGGACTGAAGCGGATCGTCGTGCGGCCAGTCGCGCATGCAGCTCTCGCCTTCCCAATGCGAGATCGCGGCTTCCGGCGGGAAAAACGGGGAGCGCGCCGGAAAACCTCTGCGGCGCGTCTCGGCGATAATCTCCGCCGCACGCGTAAGCGAGAGCGCGACCGCGAGATCGTCCAAGGCGACGGGCAGGATCGGCCGGTCGCGGTGCGTGATCGCGGTGACGTGGTAGACCGGCCGGGGCGCGCGCTCGCCGGCGGCGCCGGCGCCTCCTAACGGTCCTTCTTTTTGTCTTTCGTACGGCGGAATGAATCCCTCGATGACGATCTCCGCGGTTGCGGGCACTTCCAAATCGACGGTCTCACATTTCACGAGCTCAAGCGGCGCGCCGCGGATCGCGCCGATGATCTCCGCCTCGCCGACGCTCGGCGGCAGGCGCGTCGCTGCGACCCAAGGCGTCACCGGCTCGGTGCCGATCGCGACGGCGAATTCCATCGCGCGGCCGCGCGGCTCGTATTTCGCATAGTAATGCTCGGCGAATTTCTGCTCGGGCAGTAGCGGACCGCCCATCATCTTCCGGCCGTGAATCATGAGCCGGTCGAGCCCCCAGAGGTGCAAGCCGGTGTCCGGATCTTTCCCGATATTCGCGTGCCACGTGCCGATGTACGGGCCGCCGTCGTCGCGGTGCAGCACCGGCGCGGGAAAACTCTGCAGGTCGACGGCGTTGCCGGTAAGGATGTTTTCCTTGCAGGGCCCGGTCTTTACCAGAACCGGAGGAATCCGCTTCGTGCTGCGCCGGAGATACTCCTCGACGATTTCCGGCGGAGTGGACTCTGGACGCATGTCCATGGCGACCGCGAAGCGCAGGAACGGCGCGTTCTTTCTCCGGCTCAGGCCGATCGGCGCACCGAAGACGCGGTGATTGGGAAAGCCGCGGACGCGGGTGAAAAATGGGGCCGGCGCGCGCAGCTCGTAAGAGCGGCGGAGCACGGCGCCGATCTCGAAGACCGGCTGTATCTCATCGTCGGTTCTCTGGACTTCGCCTTCGTATTCTAGACGGGAAATATAGTCGCGCAGGTCTGAAAAGGGCATCTGCACCTCCGTTAGGAAGCTGCCCGTATCTAATTACTTTTTGTATTGATAGTCAATATATAAATTAATTTTTTAACTAGAATTTTACTCCCTTGGGGTCGTTCCCCGCGTCTACTTAAGGATATCTTTCCACTTATCGGTGAATTTGCGTTTGAGCTCGGGCGAGAGCGCGTTAACCGGCGGGTAGCGGTCTTTCCAGAAATAGGGCCGGCAGGCGTTCAAAATGGCGCGGCTGTTGGTGAGGTCGTTGGCATCGCGCTTCTCCGGCGTCATAGCCGGATCCAGCGGGGTGGACCAGCAGTTGTCAATTACGGTTATCGCCGATTTCGGGTCGCAGCGCGTGGAGACCGCCCAGAGCACTTCACCCATGTCCGCTGGATCTATGTCTTCGTCGACGACGACGACGAAGCGGCCGTGATAATTCCCGGCGCGGCAGGCCAGCGCGGCGAGCGCCGCCTGCTGCGCGTGACCGTGGTAGCGCTGCTTGATCGACACTACAATGAATGGCGCGCCCCCGCCAGGCGCGGATCCGCCAGCGAAAGACCACACGCCGCGCACGTCGGGCACGTCCGCTCTTTCCAAATAGTTCCAGATCGCCGCCGCGCCGATCGGAATGCCAAACGTGAGTATCGGTGGCTTCATCGGCGGCGCGCCGGCGACGATGGGATCGTTGCGGAAATAAAGCGCCTGCACGCGGATGACGGGCTCGGTGCGAGCGCCGTGCGCGTAGTAGCCGGGCCACTCCCCGAACGGTCCTTCGACTCGGCTCTCCTCTTCGGGAGGAGGAACGATACCTTCGATAGCTATCTCTGCTCCTGCGGGAATCGGCAGCCCGGTGCGCTCGCCTTTGATAACTTCTACCGGCGCTCCGCGGAGCCCGCCGGCATAGTCGAACTCAGAAACGCCGTACGCAACGGATTGTCCGGCCGCGAGCCACGTGAGCGGCTCCTGGCCAAAGGTAACGACGACCGGACACGATTTTCCCTGCGCCCAGTATTTCTCGCGCATGATGCGCGCGTGATGTCCCGGTGAGATATATAGGCCTAGGCGGTCGCGCTCGTGAACTTGCACGCGGTAGATGCCGACGTTCACCCACGGATCGTCGGGATCGGTCGTGATGACGCAGCAGGCGGTGCCGAGGTAACGGCCGCCGTCGAGCTCGTGCCAGCGCGGCGCGGGGAAGACGGTCATGTCGATGTCGCCGCCGCTTTTGCTGTTCTGGAGCACCGGCCCCTCGCCGACGGTTTTCGGCGGAATCGGCTTCAGCTCCTGCAGCGATTTGCGCCAGCGCTGCACCATTTCGGTTCTCGGCAGATCGGGCGACATCCCGGAGGCGAGGGCGATGCGGCGCGGATGGCTGACGAGATTCGAGGCAACGCGGTAAGAAGGCGGATGGCCGGGGATCTTGTCGAACAGCAGCAGCGGATGATCGGCTTTGTTGGCGAACAGCTCCGTCAGCGCGCCGATTTCGAGGTCCCAAGACGCGCCGTGGATATCCTCGACGTCGCCGATCTTGCGCGCGACGTCAATGAATTCGCGGAGGTCGTTGAACGGCATTGAGGCTTCGGGCGCGAAATTAGAAGTGGCCGGCTTCTTTCGCGTGCTTGTAGATGCCGTCGTGGAACAGCGCGACGAAATCGGCGTTGGTGAGGCAACAGTATTCCGGCGACCAGCCCGGCCGCGTCCAGACGAGTCCGTCCTGCAGGAGCGTCTGGAAGATCATGCGCGCGACCTGGCCGTGCGCCATGAGTCCTTCCTCGTGCTCTTCCAGATCGGCTTCCTCGTGGACCTGAAAATAATGAAGGTCGGCGTCCTTGAATTTGTATTTGCCGAGCAGCGTCTGGCGCCACTCGCGCGCCCAGTGGCCGAACATCTCCTCGTTGAGCGAGCGCGCCCACCACTCGATCAGCGCGCCTTCATACACCAGGCCGCGGGCGTACTCTGTGAGCGCGCGGCATTCGGCGAAGACTTCGCAATTGACCATCTCTTCGCGGCTCACGCCAAAGGTCTTTCCCTGCTCGATCAGGACTTGAATATGGCCCGGAATCTTCGGGTTCACGAGTTCGTCGCTGATCTTGCCGACGTACGGCCCAAGCAATTCCGGGTGGCGGCTGAAGAAGCCCATATGCCGCTGGTAGATGATGAGATGGAAATTGTTGATCTCGACCGGATAGCTGTACCAGTGTTTCCAGAAAAGCTTGATCGTCTCTAGGGGCAGCTTGCCGGCGGTCAAATCGCGCATGAAGTCGCCCTGGAAGATTTTCTTCTGCCAGCGGGCGTACATCTTCTTGATGATGTCATCGGTGAACGCCGCCGCTTCGTCGGCGCTGAATCTTTTGCCCCAGTCGAGCTTGCCGTTCGCGCTCATGTTGGCTCCGTGAAAATTATGTTATCCCAGCGGCAGAGATACGCCGGTGTCGATCAGTCCCTGGCGCAATTCCTGCCGCTCCTTGTCCGTGAACGGCGCGCACTCCCAGCGCGGGAAGCGCGGCACCGGAAGCCCGCGCATGCGCATAAGCTCGCCGAAGACGACGCGCCCGTGCTCGGGCAGATAGCGTCCGACGACGTTCATGATCGCGGCGAGCTGGTCGTGGGCCTGGCGCGCCTCTTCCAGCTTTCCATGCTTTAGGCCGAGAAACATTTTGACGCAGAGCTCCGGGAAGGGCGTCGTCGGCGGATTGATCGCGCCGCGGATGCCGAGCGAGTAGGCGCCGAAGAGCGAGAAGATCGAGCCCGGGAAGATGCTGACCGACTTCGGCAGCTTGAAGGCGTAGCCGAGCAGCTGGTCGAAGGGGAGAAACGAAACTTTTATGCCGGCGAGCGGGTTCGGCGCGATCGCCTCGATAACCTTAAGCACTTTGGGCGGCGTGATATGAACGTGGGTCGTCTCGGTGTTGTCGTAGATGAACATCGGCGTGCCGGGGACCGATTTCGCGATCGCTTTGTAATGCAGGTAAACCTCGGCGTCGTTGTGCGGATAATAATAAGGCGGCACGACGGCGATGGCGTCGACGCCGAGACTCACGGCATGTTTCGCGAGATCGATCGAGGAGTAGGTGTTCGCCGTGCCTATGTGGAGCACGATCGGCATTTTGCCGGCGACGCGGCGCACGAGGCGCTCGGCGACGCGCTTGCGCTCGTCGATCTCCATCACCATGCCCTGGCCGTGCGTGCCGAGCGCAAAGAAGCCCTGCACACCGGCGTTGATGTAGAAATCGGTAAGCGCGTCGGTGCCCGCTTCATCGATCGCGCCGTCTTCCTTGAACGCCGTCGGCATCGGGATCAGGATGCCCTCGATCTGCCCGTTATGCGCCATGAGTCACCTCCGAATAGCTGTGGGAAACATTTCTTCTATATGGACGTGCCGCCTAGATTGTCAAGGTTGCGCGGCTACTTCTTCGCCTGGATCTCTTTCATAAATCTCCAGTCGAAGATCTTCGACTCGGGAATGTCCTCTTTGATCTTGAATTGCTCGCGGGCGATGCGGATTTCGGTATCGACGGTCTTTTTCGCGACCAAACCATCCTCGTTCAGCGATCGCAGAGCGTACTGGTAGATCTTCTCCACGGAGTCGCCGCTAATCTTCAAGTAATCGCGCATAATGGCGAGCGTCTCCGCCTTGTTCGGACGCATGAACCGCACGCCTTTCAGCGTCGCGCGGATCATGCGCGTGATCTGCTCGGGATTTTTCTGGATCTTCTCCTGCGCCACGCCGAGTCCTCCGAGGCGGATATTGACGGCGTCACCGAGGTACAGCAGGTCGACAAAACCCATTTGCTCGGATTTTTGAATGTACGCGAGATCGACAGGCGAGGCGTCTGCGCTTCCGGCGGCGAGGGCGCTCACGCGCTCGCTGGAGCCGCCGAGGGCCAGGAACGTGACATCCTTGTCCGGATTCATGCCCGCCTGGATCAACGCTTCGCGCACCGCGACGTGAGGGACGGAGTTCAAGCCGCTGACGGCGATGCGTTTGCCTTTCAGATCGGTGAGCGTCTTGATGCCGGGCCGCGCAATCAGCATATGCAGCGGCTTGTCGAGCCAGCCCATCACGGTCTTGAGCGGCAGGCCCTGAATGCTGGCGCTGGAAACGATGCCCGAGACGGTCGAGTAATCGAGCTCGCCGGCGAGCAGCGCCGCGACCTGGATGCCCGTGCGAATCGCGATCTTCCGCACCTCCAGCCCTTCTTCCTGGTAGAAGCCTTTGCGTTTGGCGATCTCCGTCGGCAGCTCGTAAAGGCCGACAGTCGAGATGCCGAGGGTGACGACTTCGGCGCGGGCGTGCGCGGCAACGAGGACGAAAAGAAGCACTGCGGAGAAGGTGGCTGCCTTCATGCGTTCGCTCCTGACATTTTGCTTCACAAGCGTTCTATCTCCCATGCGCATGTTCTGTCAACGCGTGCTTGACCGTGGAAATGCTCCGGTGTAGGCAATCCTGAACGCTCGGACGGAGGAACGATGGCCTATTATCGCGACCTGCACGAATGGCTCGACGCGCTCGATGCGAGGGGATACTTGAACCGCGTCGGGCGGCGCATCGACAAAGATACCGAAATGCATCCGCTGGTGCGGTTGCAGTTCCGCGGCCTCAACGAGCGCGAGCGCAAGGGCTGGCTCTTCGAAGACGTGACGGACGTTTCCGGCCGGCATTACGATATTCCGGTCGCGCTCGCCGTCATGGCGCCGAGCCGCGCGGTGTACGCGCTTGGCATGGGCGTTGACGCGCCCGAGAAGATTCCCGAGAAATGGGCGGAGGCGCAGACGCACCCGATTCCGCCGCGCGTCGTGGAAACCGCGCCGTGCCAGGAAATAGTCTATGAAGGCAGAAAGCTCGAGGAGGCCGGCGGCGCCGGCATGCTGCCGGTGCCGATCTCGACGCCTGGCTTCGACAGCGGCCCGTTCTTGAGCTCGGGCCATTGGGTGACGAAAGATCCCGAGACCGGCGATCTGAATTTCGGCACCTATCGCGGGCAGATCAAGAGCCCGACGCGCATCGGCCTTTTCGCCTTCGCCTATCAGGACGTCAGCCAGCAGTGGAATAAGGCGCGCGCGCGCAAGATGCCGCTTGAGGCGGCGATAGTGATCGGCTGCACGCCGAATCTCTCATACTGCTCGACGGCGCGTCTGACGTCCGCGGAGTATCCGATCGCGGGCGCGATCGCCGGCGAGCCGGTCGAGCTCGTGCGCTGCAAGACGGTCGATCTCCTAGTCCCGGCGCGGAGCGAGATCGTGATCGAAGGCGTTATCCCGACAGACGAAGTCGAGCCCGAAGGGCCGTTCGGCGAGTTCACGGGCTACATGGCGCATCGCGCGCCGGACAAGTTCATGAACGTCAAGTGCATCACGCGCCGGCGCGACGCGATCTTTCAGGCGTTCCTGAGCCAGTTCCCGCCGAGCGAGTCGAGCGTGCTGCGCGGTGTGGCGCTGGAGGGTCTGATCTACAAGATTCTGACGGTGGATAAGAAAATGAAAGGCATCGTCGAAGTCGCGCTGCCGGACGCCGCCGGCAGCCACGGCGTCGGCGTCGTGCGCATGAACCGCGCGGCCGGCGCCGATCCGATGGCGGCGCTCAACATCATCGCCGACATGCCGCGCGCCGCGCCGAAGATCCTCGTCGCCGTCGACGAGGACATCGACGCGCGCGACGCCGACGCCGTGCAGTGGGCGATGTCCTATCGCATGCAGCCGCACCGCGACATTCAGATCCGCGATATTAAGGTTTCCACGGGACTGGACTTCTCGCTAGCCCCCCCTTCGTCGCGTGAACAGGTTGTGGAGCAGCGCGGCTCGGCGGTCTTGATCGACGCGACGCGCAAATGGGAATACCCGCCGGTTTCTTTGCCGCGGCGGGAGTTCATGGACAAGGCGCAGGCGATCTGGCGCGAGCTTGATCTGCCCCTGCTGCAGTTGAAAAACCCTTGGTACGGGTACAATCTCGGCAGCTGGAGCGAGGAAGATCAGGCCGACGCCGAGCGCGCGCTTCGCGGCGAGCATTACGCGACTGGCGAGGCGCGGCGGGCGCAGCGCGGACCTGCGAAAAATTGAGGCGCCGCTTTAAGAGTCCAGCGAAACCGTATAACATCGAAGCATCACACGACAGGAGTAAAAACATGGAGAACAGCAACCCGATAGTCCGCTTCTCGACGAGCGTGGGCGACTTTTCGGCGGAGATCTTCGCCGACCAGGCGCCGATCACCGCGGAGAACTTTTTGAGCTACGTCAAAGAAGGCTTTTTCGACGGCCTGATTTTTCACCGCGTCATACCGCGCTTCATGATCCAGGGAGGCGGCTTCGACAAGGACATGAAGCAGAAAAAGTCCAAAGCGCCGATCAAGAACGAGGCGACCAACGGTCTGAAAAATAAGACCGGCACGCTTGCGATGGCGCGCACCAATGTCGTCGACAGCGCCACCTCTCAATTCTTCATTAATGTCACCGACAACGATTTTCTCGATCACAAAAACACGAGCCCCGACGGCTACGGCTACGCGGTCTTCGGTCGTGTCACCGACGGAATCGACGTCGTTCACAAAATCGAAAAGGTGCGCACGGGCAACCGCGGTCTGCACCAGGATGTTCCCGTCGAGCCTGTGGTCATCCATTCGGCGAAGCTCGCGGGCTGATCTGCTCCGCTACTTCGAACGATATCGGCAAGTCAACGCGCTTCCGGACGCGCCGGCGCGAGGAGGATGTCGATTTTTTTTGAGCCCACCTCGACGGGATTTTTCTTATATTCCCCCGCCAGGTCTTCCGGACTTTGCGTCAGCGGGTCGCCGTCTTTGTCGAGGCGGGCCGTGACATAAAGCTTCCCGGAGAAGACCGCTCCCGGCATCATGACATCTTGTGCGCTGAGTGAATAGGAATAGGGAAATTTCGGTGAAGGTATTTTCTTTACCGCCAGGGGCGGACCGCCGCCGCGCGAAGGCCTGGCCACGATGAACAGCACCGCCCGCGCGTCCAAGTTGGCCTTCGCCTTGGCGTCGACGTCGATGACGCCCTCGATCTTCGTCCCGCTCGTCGCGCCGGCGGCGGTCTTTCCTGCGGCTTCCGGTTTTGCCGCCGCAGGCGATTGACTCATCTGGGTCAGCGCATTTTGTACTTCGGTTTTTTCCGGTCCGGCCGGCATCATGGCGGAAACTTTTTCCAGCAGCCGCCGCGCTTCCGCTGGATCGCCCCCGTTGCGGTAGAGGAGCATTCCCTTACCCCAGAGCGCGAGCGGAAAATTGGGATCCGCCGCGAGCGCGCGATCGAATGCCGTGAGCGCGCCGTCGCTGTGCCCGGCCTGTGACAGCATTATCCCCATATAGGCCAGCGCCTCTGGATTGTTCGGATCGTTGGTCAGGACTTGCTTAAACGCCTCGATCGCTTGAGGGAAGTCGCCTTTTTCTATCGCGGCGCGGCCGCGCGCTAGCGTGGCCTCCTGCGGCCCCGCGGCCTGCGTGCCAGTGAGAAAATCTCCCGTCATTGTATCGCCCGAATCGCGCGACCGCACGGATTGCGTCAGCAGAACGCCGAGGCCGAGGCCGAGCAGGAGTAAAAACCCCGCGCCGGCCGCGAGCTGCCAGTTCTTGAGCCCGTGCCCCTCTCCGGAGGCGACCGTCGCCCGAGGCTTCGAACTCCCCGCCGCCGGACGCTGCGCTACGTGCGGCGGAACCTCCGCGAGTTGTCTCGCGACTCCCGCCGCACGGAGCTGGAGATCGCCGCTGAGGGCGGCATAGTCCGCGTCGGAGAGTTTCCCGGCTTGAAAATCAAAGTCGAGCTCCTTTATCTCGGCGTCGAGCCGCGCTTTCTCGACGGCAAGAAAGTCCCGCCGATCCTCGCCGGCCGGCGGCTGTAGCGCCGCCGGATCGGCCGGCTGGGTCGCTCTCTTTCGCGCCCAACGCCTGATGGCGAAGCCGACGAAAATCACGCCGCAGAGGGCCCCGATCATCGGCAATAGCCATAAGAGCAAGTTGAAGCCTTTGGCCGGCGGCGCGAGCAGCACCCAGTCGCCGTATTTCGAGACGAAAAATTGCTTCACCTCGTCGGGAGTTTTCCCCTGGCGCAGCTGTTCCTCGATCGATGCGCGCATCTGCTGCGCCAGCTCCGACGGAGAGTCCGCGACCGAGAGGTTCTGGCACACCGGGCAGCGGAGCTCGGCCGCGATTTCGTGCGTCTGTTGTTCGATGTCGGGCGCCTGCGCGGCAAACAGGGAGTGAGGAGTGAGGAGTAAAAACAACACTCCCAAGACGAAGATCTTTAACTGCGCACTCCCCACTTTCTCACTCCTCACACTACCTGATCGACTGATACTCGCCTTTGCCTTCTTTGGTCGTCATGATGCGCCGGTGAGCTTCGGCGCTTTTCGCCTCGACCAGCGCCGGCCCGATCGCGCCCACATGTTTGTACACGATGCGGCCGTC
>DATFWH010000444.1:0-2336 GCA_035259465.1 Binatia bacterium | reverse complement strand
GCGCGAGCTCGCTGCCTACGGTGCCGAGGCCGACGATGCCGAGCGTCTTGTCCGCAACCTCTTCGGACTCGACGCGCTGCCACGCTTTATGTTTTTGATTTTCCCAGCACTCGGGCAGCTTCTTCGCCAGCGCGAAAATGCACGCGATCGCGAACTCGGAAAACGACCGGCCGTGAATGCCTTTCGAGCCGGTCACATCGATCGGGCGGCGCTTTACCTCCGGCGTAAGATAGGCATTCGCGCCGCCGCGCGTGACGTGGAGCCAGCGGAGCTTGGGCATCCGAGCGAGCAAATCCTCCGGAACGGGATCGTCGGTGAAGACGCCGTCGATCGTCGACGGGTCCGGCGCACCGCCGGTGACGAATTCTACCGCCGGAAAATCACGCCGCAGCGCGCTCATATCGCCGTCGGGAATCGGAACGCGAATCCAGATGCGGTGTCTCTCCATGCGGTACAAAGGATATAGAGCGCCGCTCGCGCTTGTCAACGCTCGTCGTCAACGGGCGGGACGGCAAGAATTATGTCGGTGCGCGGGCTGTCCAACACTGTGCCAAGTTGACATCGCGAAACCGCTTCGTTAGGCTCGCGCGCATGCGACGGCATGCGACAATTCTCACCGTGCTCGCGATGGCGTTGCTCCCCGCCGCGCATATCGACGCCGCCGACCGGCGCTATCTCAACGACTTTGCAAAGAGCGGCTTTTTTGACAGACTTTGGGAAACCAAGAGGTGACGCCATGGCGACTTTCCGCGAGCAGCTGACCGCGCGGCGCGACAAAAAGCACAGCAAGGACCACCCGTTCTTCAACAAATGGGCGGCGGGCGAATTGACCAAAGAGCAGACCGCGCTCTATTGCCAGCAGCACTTTCACTTCGTCGGCGAGTATCTCAACTGGATGGCCTACCAAGCGTCGCAGATTCCGCACCGCGACGTGAAGACCTATCTCTTCGAGAACCTGGGCGACGAAGAGAATCCCGACGACCGCCATCTCGACATGCTGAAGGACTATGTCGTCTCGGCGGGGCTGCCGCGCGAAAGCGTCGAAGGCTCGCCCGTGTTGGCCGGCACCGAGGGATTGCAGAACTGGGGCTGGCGCATGATGTATCAAAAGCCGTGGCAAGCGACGCTCGCCGGGATGTTCATCGGCCTCGAATCGCAGTTCCTGGACATCTGCAAGAAGCTCGTGCCGGCGCTGCACAAGCACTACGGCTACAGGCCCGGCCAGCGCGAGATCCGCTTTTTCGAGGAGCACATCGGCGCGGACGAGATCCACGCCGGCAAGGGCTTCGCGATCGTCGAGAAATACTGCGACACGCCGGAGCTGCAGGAGGTGGCGTACAAGACCGTCGAAGAGGCGACAGTCCGGCGCTGGCGCTACATGAACAGCATCTACTGGTACGCGCTGCACGGAAAGATGGACGACACGCCGGCAGGATAACGCTTAAACCTTTACTTTAGATTCCCTCGCCCAGACCCCGCTGCGTTCCGTGCGACGGGCTGCGGTTCTCTTCGAGCGACTTCTGGAACTTCCGCGGGAGCGGCGGCTTGCGCGAGATCATGAAGCGCACGAATTCCTCTTTCGCGCCGATCAGCATCCTGGCGTTGCTCTTTCTCTCTTCGCCGATCGTGGAAGCGGCGAGGCGGTAGTCGTGCGCGGGAAACACCTGGATCGCGTCGCCCAGCACGGCGAGCTTTTTTAGGCTCTCGAACTGCTTCTCGGCGTCGCCGCCGGGCAGATCGGTGCGGCCGCAGCCGCCGATCAGCAGGGTGTCGCCGGTGAAAAGCCGCTCGCCGGCGAGCAGGCACATGCCGTCCTCGGTGTGGCCGGGTGTGTGGATCACGCGGAGCTCGACCGTGCCGCAGCGGATCGCGTCGCCGTCGTTCACTCTCAAATCGACGTAAGGCGCGTCGGTCGCGCGGTGCATCACGACCTTCACGTCCGCGCTGTCGCGCAGCATCTTGCACGCCGAGACGTGGTCGGCGTGCGTATGCGTGTCGATCGCGTAGAGAAGCTTCGTGTCGAAAAAGTCGGCGAGACCGAGATACTCCTCGATCTTCGCCTCTTCGGGGTCGATCACGAGCGCGACTTTGTCGCGCTGGCAGCCGAGAAAGTAGGAGAGACAGCCGCTCGAGCGGATCTGCTCGAAAATAATTTCCTGCCCGGCCATCAGACGCGGACGACGGTGCCTTTCTCCGGATTGTAGCGGTGGCGCTCGATCTGCTCGAGATCGTAGCTCAGGAAGCGGAAAACCATTGCCGGCCCCTCGACCGCGTGCGTCGAATGGATATCGCCGGGCACGTATGCGTACGCTACGCCGGGCGAGAGGCGATGCAAT
>DATFWH010000443.1:0-5612 GCA_035259465.1 Binatia bacterium | reverse complement strand
CCAATTCGATCAGCGAAGCGCTCAGCCCCTGGGCGGCGAAGTCGCCGGCGCGGCCGGCGGAATAGTTCTTATCGCCGACGTGAATCAGCCCGCGGAGAAACGTCCCGGTCGTGAGAATAACCTTGCGCCCGCGGAAAATCTCGCCGATCTGAGTTTCCAAGGCTAAAACCTTACTGTCCCCGACGATCAGCCGCTCGACGCTCGCCTGGCGCAGCGTCAGGTTCTGCGCATTTTCCAAGACGCGCTTCATGCGCTGTCGGTAGAGCGCCTTGTCCGCCTGCGCGCGCGACGCGCGCACCGCCGGCCCCTTCTTGGTGTTGAGCATCCTGAACTGGATGCCGGTCTCATCGATCGCCTTCGCCATCTCGCCGCCCAGCGCGTCGATCTCCTTGACGAGATGCCCCTTGCCGATCCCGCCGATCGCGGGGTTGCAGGACATCTGGCCTATATGGTCGAGGTTGAGCGTCAGCATGAGCGTCTGGCAGCCCATGCGCGCGCCGGCGAGCGCCGCTTCGATGCCGGCATGGCCGGCGCCGACGACGATGATGTCATAGATTTTTTCAGTCATGTTTCACGTGAAACAGTTGGGTGACAGAGACAGAGCTAGAGACAGAAAAACTTCGCCGCTTTTTCTCTGTCTCTGTCTCAATTCTCTGTCTATTATATTATTTTCCAATACAAAATTTAGTAAAAATATGTTCTAAAACTGACTCGTTGTCGACCATACCGACGACCTCTTCGAGGCCTCGCTTCGCCTCCAGCAGCTCGACGGCGACGATCTCCGGCGGCATCCGCCGGTCTAATAGCGGTAAGGCGGCGGCAAGGCCGGCGATGCTTCTTTCCAGGGCCGCCTTGTGCCGGACGTTGGTCAAAACGATCTCCGGCTCCGACGGCGCAGCTAACAACAATTCCCGCAATGAAGATTTCAGCTCGTCGAGCCCGGCGCCGCTCTTGGCCGACACCGAGACGACCGCCTTGTCCGGCGCGGCCTCGGCGAGCCACGAGCGGTCGAGCCGCTCGGGCAAGTCATTTTTATTCAGCACGAGCAGACCTTTTTTGCCGCGCACCGCTTTCATCAGCGCTTCGTCTTCCGCCGTGTGCGCCTCGGTGCCGTCGACGACGACGAGCGCGGCGTCGGCCGCTTCCAGGTGCCTGCGCGTAAAGTCGATGCCGGCGCGCTCGATCGGATTATCCGTATCGCGGATCCCCGCCGTATCCCAGAGCGCGACGGGAAGCCCGCCGAGATTGACGCTCTCCTCGATCACGTCGCGCGTCGTCCCCGGCACCGGCGTCACGATCACGCGCTCGGCGCCGAGGAGCGCGTTCAACAGGCTCGATTTCCCGACGTTCGGCCGCCCGGCGATGCAGACGCGCGCGCCCTCGCGGTGGAGCCGCCCCCATTCATAGCTCGCGACGATGCCGGCGATCCGATCTTTCAGAGCGTCGATATTCGAAATCAATTTCTGCTTCGGCAGGTGTTCGATTTCCTCCTCGGAGAAATCGATCGCCGCCTCGACCTCGGCGAGAATATCCAGCAACTCCTCGCGCAATGTCGCGACCCACTGCGACAGGCCGCCGTGCATCTGCTCGAGCGCGAGCCTCATGCCGGTCTCGGTCCGGGCCTGGATGAGATCGAGCACCGCTTCGGCCTGCGCGAGGTCGACGCGGCCGTTTAAAAATCCCCGCTTGGTAAATTCGCCCGCCTCGGCCTGCCGCGCGCCGCGCGCCAGCGCCAATTCGAGCACGCGGCGCGTGACGAGCTGCCCGCCGTGGCAGTGGAACTCGACGACGTCCTCGCCGGTGTAGCTCTTGGGCTTGCGCATGAGGACGGCGAGACATTCATCGACGAGCGCCCCGGTCTTCGGATCGCGGATCGATCCGCGGTGCAGCGTGTGCGAGCGCAGCGCGCCGTCTTTGCCGCCGGCGCGAGAAAAAATCTCGCGCGCGATGCGCTCGGCGTCGGGACCGGAGAGCCGCACGATCGCGACTCCGCCTTCGCCCGGCGGCGTGGCGACCGCGGCGATGGTGTCTTCGCGGTACATGGAAACCGGATTATCTTATCAAGTCCAAGGTGGAAGACAATCAAACTAGGAACAGGGCACGGCACGCCGTGCCCCTACATCCAGAGGCGATTCGCGTCGTGAAACGAAATTCCGTCACCCCCGCGAAAGCGGGGGTCCAGGATTTTTAAAAGACTAGATTCCCGCTTTCGCGGGAATGACACCGAAGAGAGCGCCGGTTTTTTTGTAGGGGCACGGCGTGCCGTGCCCTCTTCGTAGCTACCCCTGGGGCCTCTCGGCCCCAGGGGTCGGCTAACACTTACTCCGTGGAATCGATCGATCAGCAGTTATCTAGTACCCGCTGACTCTATTTCGCGATGCTGGCTCACGGAACCGAACTGATCGACGCGAAGGATGCGCATAGAACCCTTGGCATTTTTCGCCTCGAAAGAATATTCGACCGAACTGTAGGCGTCGCCGTCCTTGTTAAAACACATCGTGTTATAGCCTCCGGTCAAGACCGGTCCGCGCGCCTTTCCCGAGCCGGCGGTGGGCTGCACGACTTTATATCCACCTTTGAGGTTTTTGTCGGCATACTGCTGCGCCAGGTCCAGCGCTTCGGGCTCGGTTATTTTGTGCGCCGCAACCTTCGGGGGCGGACAGCTTACTCCTGCTGTCTGTTTACTTTGCGCCGCGGCCACACCGGACAGCGCAAAGAACACCGCTGCGACGACGACTGGCGATAACGCTAATGCTAATTTTTTCATGACTTTTCTCCTCATAAAATTTAGTTTGTTCTATTTCATGCCTCCCACTGCCCCTCCTCGTATTGAAAGGCTGAATTGACGAACATCTCATTTAATCTAATCCGGGCGGCCCTCTTTTTCGTGTTGCTCGAAACATGAGGGTAACTGCCGGGTGGGAGTTCGCCCTTAATTTTTTGGTGAGAGCGGCGATGTCAGCCGTCTCCCGGCATGACCGGTCGTACGTCGATATATCTACTTGCCGAAAAGCCACCCCTGCCCGACCATACATATAAAGTCTTAGTCTATCGCTTATTACGCCATTACTACGGCATTTTCTAGGATTAAAGTCTTAGTATGTCAAGGGGTCCGCCAGAAATTTTTGATTTCGCACCCCGAAGCAGAACAGGGCACGGCACGCCGGGCCCTACATCGGACAGGGAGGTTGTGGGTCGGTTAGAGGACGTCGCAGATGATGCCCGAGCGGTGGACCGTCGGAATCGCCGCCGGCGAAGGTGTGAATTTCAGTCGTAGGGGCACGGCGTGCCGTGCCCTCTTGAGGTCACCGCCCGTACAATTTCTTCACGAAGCCGCTCTGCTCGATCTCGCGCAGCAACGACGGATCGATGAAATCGCTGGGGTTGAGGCCTTTCGCCTGCGGGCGGCTCTTGGCGAGCTGGTCGATGATGATCTGAATCCCCTCGGGATTGGGATAGGGCACTTCGCGGATGAGGCGCTTGGAGTATTCCTCGTAGGCCGTGTTCATGATCGACACGTCGTCGAGGCGCGCGACCTTTTGCATTGTCTTGAGGCTCAGCTCCTTGTTCGTCTTGAAGATGTAAATGCCTTCGAGATACGCCTTCAGAAACTTGATCGTCGCGTCGCGGTGCTCGCGCACGAAGCTCTTGCGCGTGCCGATGCCGTGGAGCGTATAGGTGACGCCGAGGTTGCTGAGGTCGTAGAGCAGATAGCCGCCGGCCTTGAGCGCGAGCGTCGAAAAAGGCTCCGAGATCACGGCCGCGTCGATCGCTTTCCCCTGGAGCGAGGCGGCCAGCTCCGGCTCGCCGCCGATCTGGAGGATCGCCACATCGCGGTCCGGCACCAATCCCCAGCGCTCGAGCGCGTAGCGGATGGAAAAATCGCTCGCGCCGCCCAGCCGCGAGATGCCGACGCGCTTGCCCTTGAGCTGGGCGATCTCGCGGAGGTCGGGCCGCGAGACGATCTTGAACGTGAACGTGTTGAGCGTCGAGGTGAGGCCGACGAAGTCGGCGCCCGACATGTTCGCGTTGATGTTTGCGACGCCGCCGCTCGTGAGAAAGTGGATCTCGCCGGCGAGCGCGGCCTGCACGGCGCGCGAGCTGACCGGGACATAGAGCATGTCGAGGTTGAGCCCCTGCCTTTTTCCCAGGTCGAGCTCTTTCATGAGATAGAGCGGCGTCATCTGGATCGCGATCGACGTGTACGCCGCGCGGATGCGCGCCGGCTCCTCGGCCGCGACGGGAAACGCGCTCAGCAATGCGGCGATGATAAGCAGTTTTTTCATCTCAGGCTTCCTGGCCGCTAAACGCGAAGCGCTCGAGCGCGCGCGGGTCGACTTCGATTCCCAGGCCCGGTCCGTCCGGCGGCGCCATCAGGCCGTTTTTCGGCTCCAGCGGCGCGCGGAGGATCTCCGTACGCAGCGGATTGTGGGTCATGTCGAGCTCCATGACGATCGCGTTCTTGAGCGCCGCCGAAAGATGCAGGCTCGCGGCGAGCGCGACGCCGTCGCCCCAGGTGTGGAGCGAGACGGGCAGGCCGCGCGAGTCCGCGAGCGCGGCGATGCGCACGATCTCGCTCACGCCGCCGGCGCGCGCGACGTCCGGCTGGAGAATATCGACCGCCGGCCGCGCGATGAACTGCTCGAAGTCGTGGACGGTGTGCAGGTTCTCGCCAAGCGCGATGGGAATTTTCGCCACGGCCTTTAATTTCGCGTGGCTCGCGGCGTCGGCGAAGAACATCGGCTCTTCGAGCCAGCCGACGCCGAGCTCGGCGAGTGCCTTGGCCGCGCGCTCGGCGGTCGGGAGGTCGTAGCCCATGTTGGCGTCGCTCATGAGCGGAAACTTTTCGCCGACGGCTTCCCGCACCGCGCGCACGCGCTCGATGTCGCCCGCGACATCGAAGCCGATCTTCATCTTGATGCCGCGGTAGCCCAGCTCGGCGAGGCCGAGCGCGCGGTCGACGACTTTTCGGTTCTCGTCGGGATAAAGCGCCGTTGCGTAGACCTCGACGCGCTCGCGCGGCTTGTCGCTCAGCAGTTTAAAGATGGGCACGCCTTCGGCCTTGCCGCGGATGTCCCACAGCGCGACGTCCAGGCCCGAGAGTGCGACGAAGCCGATGCCGCGGAGCCCGAGCTGCCGCGCGCGCGCGCCGAAGTAGAGCTTCTGCCATATTCGATCGATATCGGTCGGGTCCATGCCGACGACGGCGGGCTTAATGACTTCTTCGAGGATGAACTGGACGACCGCGCCGTTGCCCGAGCACGAGCCGTAGCCGTGGATGCCGGCGTCCGTGTCGACGCGGACCAGCGCCGTCGTGCGCGATTCCCTGACGCCGCTCCGGCTCGTCACCTGTCCTTCGGCGGGAATAGAGGCGCGGAGGCGGACCGCGCGGACGTCGGTGATCTTCACGGCTTAGCGGAAGTACTTGTGGTACTCGTTGTTGTAGCGGTTGTAATCCTCGGCCGACGCGGGCTTGACGACGAGGAGCTTCCGCCCCTCGATCAGGCGCGGCGGGTCGGGCGGCACGTCCTTCCTGACCGAGACGCGGCTCAAGCCGCGCATGATCTTCTGCCCTTCCTGCGAGAGCACAAAGTCGATGAAAAGCTTCCCGG
>DATFWH010000442.1:0-8021 GCA_035259465.1 Binatia bacterium | reverse complement strand
TTCGATGTCGGAGGTCTTTCGTATGCCCGCCGCGATCTCGTATTTCGAGTCGACCTCCTCCGACACCCGCTTAAGCTGCCCCTGCTCTTCGAGATGCTGGAGGTAACCTCTCAAATCTTCAAACATGCGGCTTCCTATCTGCCGGCGAACCGGGCTCGGGCACAAAATCTTTTAGCCACGTTTGCACTTTCACTGCAAACGCAAAAGCGGCAGCACGTCCTCGATGAAGCTCTCGATCTGGCCGATTTGATCGCGCGACGTGAAGCGCAACACCGGCGTGGTGATTCCCATATCGATCCAGCTCTGGATCATCTCCGCGCACGCTTGCGGAGGACCATGCGCGAGCCAGACCTTGATCAGATCTTCCGGCGGATAGCCGGGGCTGTAATAGTGGCTAAAGTAATCCTGCGACTCCTTGTAGGCCGCGCGGCGGTCGTCGTTGATATTGACCATACCGTGAATCGCCGTCTCGAAGCGTGACAGGTCTTTGCCGATCTCGCGCGCGGTTTTCTCGATCACATCCCAGCGGCGGCGGAACTCGCCGGGCTCGACGCCCATCGTGATGTAACCGTCCGCCAGCTCCGCGACGCGTTCCATTGCGTTATCGACGACGGCGTCGCCCACGGCCTTTCGGTCGGGGCTGACGGCGATCCAAATCGGGCAGCGCCTTTGCGCCGGCTTGGGAACGACGCGGCATTTCTCCAGACGGTAGAACCGGCCCGCGTGATCGACTTCGTCCTCGCTCCAGAGCTTGCGCAGGAGCTCGATGCCTTCGGTCATGCGCCCGACGCGCTCGCTCCGGCGCGCGCCGAACGCGCGCAGCTCGGGATCGTCGCCGCCGCCGATGCAGACTCCGAGCACCGTGCGTCCCTTGGAGAGCTGATCGAGGCTCGCCCATTGAATCGCGAGCAGCACCGGATGGCGCACCGGGAAGCTCGCCATGCACATTACGCCGAGGCGGACTTTCGCCGTCCGCGCCGCCGCGGCGCTCAGCATCACGATCGACTCGATCCGGGGCTTGTGAAGAAGACTGTCGCCGAACCAGACGGATTCAAAGACGCCGCTGTTTTCGGCGAGCGCCGCCGCGCGCAAGATCGTGTCGATGTCGGTGAGGCCGAAGAGCACGCCCCGATTCGGCAGGCTGAGACCCAACCTGGTAGGCAGCCGGCGCATGACGAGAACCCGGCATGACTGTTAGAAGATGCGGCCCAGGCTGTCAACCGCCTTGACAGGGTCGACCGGGCGCAGGATATAACGCTTGTTCCCGGAGGTGAGCCATGGCCAAGGATTTGCGCAGCTATATGGACGAATTGCTGGAGAAGCGGCCGCAGGACGTCGCCGTCGTCGAGCGCGAAATCGACCCGCGCTACGAGGCGGCGGCGATCGTCGAGAAGTTCGAGCGCGAGAACAGATTTCCGCTGGTCTTTTTTAAAAATATCAGGGGCTCGAAATTTCCCCTCGTTATCAATCTCGGCGCGACCTACGAGCGGCTCGCGCTGGCGCTCGGCTCGCCGAGCGTGCCGCAGATGGTCAAAGACCTGGCGACGCGCGAGCACAATCCCGTCGCGGTCAAAGAGGTCGCCGCGAAAGACGCGCCGGTCAAAGAAGTGATCCTGAAAGGCGACCAGGTCGACCTCGACCTGCTGCCGGTCTTGACCCACAACGAAGGCGACGCCGGCAGCTACATCAACGCCGCGGCGATGATCTGTAAGGAGCGCGGCACGGGCGCGGTCAACGTCGGCATCTACCGCCACCAGAAGCAGGGGAAGCGCCAGCTCGGCCTGATGATCAACCCGGCGAACCACGCCAACTACGTGCGCGCCGAATACGAAGACCACAACGAGCCGATGGAGGTCGCGCTCGCCATCGGCCACCATCCGGCGCTCAACATGGCCGCGGTCAGCAAGCAGGCCGGTATCGGCCAGGAGCTGGAAGTCGCCGGGGCGTTTATGGGCGAGCCGCTGGAGGTCGTCAAGGCGGAGACGGTGAGCTTGATGGTCCCGGCGCGCTGCGAGATCGTCATCGAAGGCATCGTGCCGCCGCACAAGCGCCACTATGAGGGGCCGTTCGGCGAATGGCCGCACTATTACTATAAAGAAGGCGAGCAGCCCTACATCGAGGTGACGGCGATCACGATGCGGAAAAATCCCATCTACCAGAGCATCCACAGCGCGCACTTCGAACACAATATCATCGGCGCGGCGCCTCGGCTGGGGAGTCTGTTCCGACGCATCCAGGAGGCGGTGCCGAGTTTGGTCGGCGTCAACATGCCGATGTCCGGCGCCGCGCGCGCGCACTGCTACATCGCGCTTAAAAAACGCGCCGAGGGCGAGCCCAAGCAGGCGGCGATGGCGGCGATCGTGACCGATCCCAACATCAAGCACGTGATCGTCGTCGACGACGACATCGACGTTTTCAACGAGACGCAGGTGCTCTGGGCGCTCGCGATGCGCTTTCAGGCCGACCGCGATCTCGTCGTCATACCTCACGCGCTCGGCTCGCATCTGAATCCGACCGCGTACGGCCACGACCGCCTGGAGAAAGGGCCGATGGAAACGAAGCTCATCTTCGACGCGACCAAGCCGCTGCCGCCGTACGAGTTCCCGAAGGAGGCGAAGGCGCCGGCCGAAGTGCTCAAGCGCGTCGACCTCGCGCGCGACACGCGCGGCTACGACCCGGCGAAAGACGACCGGATCATGACCGGACGGCCGTAAAGGATTCGATCGAACAAAAACGCAGCATCGCGGGAGGCACCATGAAACAGCGCGCTTTCATTAAACTCCTGGCTGTTTTCGCCGCATTGCCGATCCTCGCGCCTTCTGCACGGGCGCAAACGCCGGAAAAGCTGCACGTCGCCTACACCGTGATCGCGCCGACGCAGCTCAACGTCTGGACCGCCAAGGATATGGGCTATTACGCCAAATACGGTCTCGACGTGGACCTAGTGCTGCTGGTCGGTGCGCCGCTCGCCGTCGCCGCCCTGGTTGGCGGCGATACGCCGATCGTCCACACCGGAGCCTCGGCGGTGATTACGAGCAATCTCGCCGGCTCGGGAACCGTGCTGATCGCCGGCGCGATCAATCGCTTCCCCTACGTGCTCTTCGTCACCGACGAGATCAAACGGGTGGAAGACCTCAAGGGAAAAAAATTCGGCGTGAGCCGGATCGGCAGCGCCGACAACGCCGCGGCGATCACCGTCCTCGATAAATTGGGTATCAAGGAAGGCGAGATCGCCTACGTGCAGGCGGGATCGATCCCCGCGCGCCTGGCGGCGATGCAAACCAACGCCCTTCAGGCGACACTGCTCCAGCCGCCGGAAACGCTGAAGGCGAAGGAGATCGGGCTCCGCGCGCTGCTCGATTTCACCAAGCTCGACGTCGAATGGCAGCAAAACGGCGTCGCCGTGACGCGCGACTATATCAAGAAAAAGCCCGATACGATCCGCCGCTTCATGCGCGCCTACGTCGAGGCGATCCACTACAACCTGACCAATCCGAAAGGCGCGCAAAAAATCTTGCAGAAATATCTGGCGATCAAAGACCAAAAGCCGGTCGAAGAGGCTTACAACGAAGTGGTCGTCAAATTGACCCGCCGGGTGCCTTATCCCACCGAGCCCGGCATCCAGATCTTCTTGGATCAATTAAAAGGCAAGAATCCCAAAGCCGCGCAGGCGAAGCCTTCAGATTTCACCGACGTGAGCTTCTTGAAGGAGCTGGAGTCGAGCGGCTTTATCGATCGGCTTTACAAATAGGACCGGCCATCAAGCCTACTTGTCGTAGACGGTGATTGTAAGCGGCTTGCCGCGCCCGCCCTCCGGGCAGGCGCTGATGCCCACGAGGCAATCCATCTCCGCGCGCAGATCCATGTGGTCGCCGCCGGGGCGCGGTCGCGTCATCGCGTAGCGCATCGTGCCGGTCTGCCCGTCGATCACCATGGTCTGGAAAATATTCAGCGGGCTCGGCACGTCGGCCTTCTTGATCTTATACGGCTTCAGCGCCTTGGCGAGATTTTCCCAGCAGCCGTGCTTGGGGGCAACGACCTTTTCACGCCCCAGCTTTTTCCAGGTTTCGCCGTAAATCTCAAAGATTCGGTCGCCCCATTTCTTATAAAAGGATGTGCTGCACATCCCCTTCTCCATGTCGTGCGTGCCTTCGTAGGTGTCCTCGACGATCGTCATCATGACGTTGTTGAACTTGGAGATCAGCAGGTCGCCGGTCGTGACGTAGATCTTTCCCTGGTCGACTTTGGTGCGCGCCTGATCGAAGCGCTCGTCGACGTCGCGCGAATTGAAGATAACGAAGTCCGCCGTCGATTCACCGTGCACGCGCATAATGCGCCCTTTTTTGACGATGAAGGCTTTGCCCGTGTTTTTCGGAATGATCGTCTCGCTGCTCGCCATGCGTCCTCCCGTTGTTTATGCATCGTCATACGTTATTCGATTCCGGCGATCAAGCCGACGATTTCGCAGCGAATTTCAAGCCTCCGGCTGTATTGACACCTCTCATTCCATGATAGAGAATGCCCGCGATTCATGGAACCGACCGGCCACAGCGCGCAACCGCGCGACGAGCTCGTGATCCGCATCGAGGGAGTGACCAAAGCGTTCCAGACTCCCGAGCGCGGCCGCTTGACCGCGCTGGAAAACATCAGCTTGAACGTCCCCTACGGGCAATTTATTACCATCGTAGGACCGTCGGGCTGCGGCAAATCGACGCTGCTCAAGCTCATCGCCGGCCTGACGCCGGTATCCGGCGGCCGGATTTTCTATCAAGGCGCGGAAGTACGGGATCTCAACACCAAAGTCGGCTACGTGCCGCAGGAGAGCAAGCTTTTTCCGTGGCTCACGCTCGAGGAAAACGTCGCCTTCGGTCTCGATTCCAAGCGCTACTCGCGCGAGCAGCGCGAGCGGCAGCTGAAGTATTTCATCGCGCTCGCGGGCCTTTCCGGATTCGAGAAATATTATCCTTCGCAGCTCTCCGGCGGCATGGGCAAGCGCGCCTCGATCATCCGCGCGCTCGCATATGAGCCGCCGGTGATCCTCATGGACGAGCCGTTCGGGCCGCTCGACGCGCAGACGCGCATGGTGCTCCAGGACGAGCTTTTAAAAATCTGGGAGCAGAAGCGCCAGACAATCCTCTTCGTGACGCACGATCTCATCGAGGCGGTGGCGCTCGCCGACCGCGTCGTCGTGATGACGCACCGGCCGGCCCGAGTCATGGACGTTATCGACGTGCCCATGAAGCGGCCGCGCAATATCTTCGAGATTCACCGCCAGGAAGGTTTTGACGAGGCGTACGGCCGGCTGTGGAATATCTTTCGCCACGAGCTGAACATCCGGACGCAGTAGCAATATGACGATTGAAGCGACGACCACGGACCGCACGCAAGCCGCGGAACGCAGCGGCTTTCTATCCAAGCGCCGTATCTGGATCCTATTGGTCCGCGTCGCGTTCGTCGGCGGTTTTTTTCTTCTCTGGGAGATCGCGTCTCAACGTTGGATCGATGCATTTCTCATCAGCAGCCCGAGCCGTATCCTGAAATCGATGATCGCCGGCTTTATTTCCGGCGAGCTCATCCAGCACTGCTGGGTAACGCTGCAAGAGATCGCGATCGGCTTTCCCGTCGGCGTCATCCTAGGCGTGGGGCTCGGCTATGCCTTCGGCCGCAGCCGCCTGCTCGCGGAGGTTTTCGAGCCGATCATCATCGCGCTCAACGGCATCCCGCGCACGGCGCTCGCGCCGCTGTTCATCGTGTGGCTGGGGATCGGAATCTGGTCGAAGGTCGGCGTCGTTTTCCTGCTCACGTTCTTCCTGAACTTTTTCAACACCTACGCCGGCATGCGCCAGCTCGACCAGGAGTACGTCGATCTCGCGCGGCTCATGGGCGCGCGCGGCTGGAAGCTCACGTTTCGCGTCATTCTGCCAGCGATCTCGCCGTACGTGTTCACAGGCATCCGCACCAGCATCCCCTTTGCGGTGATCGGCGCGATCGTCGGCGAGTTCGTCGCCGCGACCGAAGGCGTCGGATTTTTCATCCGGCAGGCCGCGGGCCTTTTTCGTACGGCGGATGTTTTCGTCGGCATCATCGTGCTCATGCTTATGGTCATCATCATCGACAAGGTCTTCGAGCTGATCGAGCGCCGGGCGCTGCAGTGGCAGGCGCGCAGCGAACATGTAAGGATCCAAGCCTGAGAGGAGACAGATATGGGAAGAACGATAATCGTCGCCTTCGCACTCGTCGCTGTGCTGATGCCGGCATCGGCTCTACGAGCGCAGCAGAAAGAGATGCCGGAAGTCACCCTCATGACCGCGGTGCCGAACTTCGCGTTCGGCGCGATCTGGGTCGCGGAGCAGCTCAAATACTTCGAGCAGGAGGGCGTGCGCGTCAAGATCACCCCTTCGCCCAGCGGCTCGGTGTGCTTGAACGCGGTAGTCGGCCGCTCGACCAACTTCTGCGCCTCGACCTCGGAGGGGCTCGTCCTGGCGCGCGTCGAAGGCGCGCCGGCGATCGCCATTCAGTCGCACAACCGCGTGATGACGCTTAGCGTCGTGCTGCGCAAGTCGATCGTCGACAACCTCCGTCTCACGCGCGAGAGTCCCCTGCAAGCGCGACTGTCGGCATTAACGCAGCTAGGCACGATCGGCGCGACGGGCCCGGGAGCGGCCTCGGAACAAATCATTAAATTCCTGGTAAAAAAAGCCGGCGCCATAGCCACCGTTCTCAAGTTCGTGTACATCGGCGCGCCAGAGCTGCCGGCGGCATTGATGAACAACGTGATCGACGCCTTCGCGCTCTCGCCCCCTTCGGCTGAAGGCACCGAGCCGAGCGGCAAGGGATACGTCTTGATTCCGCTCGGCAAGGGCGAGGTGCCGGAGCTAACCGATTATCCCTACGAGGTCTTGATGGTGCGCCCCGATTATGTCGAAGCCAATCCGAAGATCGCGATAGCGGTGTCGCGCGCGATCTCGCGCGGCGGCGCCCTTTTCCGCACCAAGCCGGAAGAAGCGAAGTCAGCTTTGCGCAGCCATCGATTGTTCAACAAGCTGGATCAGCCGGTCTTCGACTTGTCCTATTCGACTGTCGTTAACGCGATGCCGGCGTGGGGCACGATGAACGCCGCGGGCTGGCAGAAGGTGATTAATTTCGCAACCGGCGCAGGCATCGTCAAAGACCTGGCGCAAGCGCCTTCGAACAAGGAAGGAGTTCTCTGGACGAACAAATACGTCGGTAAGCCGTAAGCGGAAGTTTAGCCTTTCAAGTTTCGAGTTCGGATTGCTTTTCTCGAAACTCGAAACCAGCAACTAGAAACTATTTTATTTTGCCGGCGAGGGAGTCGTAGCTGACTCCCTCGCCGTTTTCTTTGCTCACCGGATAGCCCAAGCCGAGCCAG
This sequence comes from Binatia bacterium, assembly GCA_035259465.1. Lineage (GTDB taxonomy): Bacteria > Desulfobacterota > Binatia > UBA9968 > UBA9968 > JAJPJQ01. The sequence continues at coordinate 631 of DATFWH010000442.1, read as the reverse complement.
CCCTCGGCGATCACTTCGCCCGATGGCGCGCGCATGCCGCCGAAGCCGCCCTGCACGCTGGAGACATCCTTATAGCCCGCCTCGCCCAATAGCCGCGCAGCTGCGTCCGAACGCGGCCCGACCTGACAGCCCAGGATGATCTTCTTGTCTTTCAGGAAGTGCCCCTCGACGACGCGCACGAAATCCTCGTTCAGCATCATGCCGCCGGGATTGGGAAACGCGATCGGAATATTGACCGCGCCCTCGGGGTGGCCGGCGGTGAATTCCCGCACCGTCCGCACGTCGATATAAATCGCGTTCGGATCCTCTTCGAGAGTGTCGTGCGCCTCTTTAACGGAGATTTGTTTGAAGGCCATAAAAACTCCTCCAATTTTCGATTTTAGATTTTGGATTTTCGACTGGAATCTAAAATCGGCAACCGAAAATCTAAAATGGTCACATCCCTACTATATTATATCCGGCGTCGACGTGAAGCACCTCGCCGGTCACGGCCGAGCCTAGGTCGCTCACGAGATACAACGCGGTGCGGCCGACCTCCTCGGCTTCGATGTTGCGTTTGAGCGGCGCGCGCTCGGCTGCGTAGTGCAGCGTATCTTTAAAGCCGGAGATGCCGGCGGCTGCGAGCGTCTTC
>DATFWH010000441.1:0-3300 GCA_035259465.1 Binatia bacterium | reverse complement strand
CGATCTCGCGCGCCACGCGGGCAGATCGATCGCGATGGCGGGCATTCTCGTGAGCGAGAAGATGACGCAGACGAAAAAAGGCGATCTGATGGAGTTCGTCACGTTCGAGGATCTCACCGGCATCTACGAGACGACCTTTTTTCCCGGCGCGTACAGAAAATATTACCGGCTGCTCGAAACCGGCCGGCCGTTTCTGCTCCACGGCCGCGTCGAGGAGGAGTTCGGCACGTTCACGCTCAACGTCGCGCGCGTCGAGCGTCTGGATATGCGGCCGGGGGCTGCTATATTTGAAGTGGATTCGCCGGAGCGGTCTCATGGCTTCACAGCGGCTGAAACGCGATCGCTCGGCGGCCGACTTCCTGCCGCCGGTCAAAACCCTCCCCGCGCTTAAAAAGGCGGCGGCGTCCTGCAAGGGCTGCGATATCTACAAGCGCGCGACGCAGACGGTCTTCGGCGAAGGGCCGAAAGACGCCGCGGTCGTCTTCGTCGGCGAGCAGCCCGGCGACTACGAAGACAAAGCGGGCCGTCCGTTCGTCGGCCCGGCCGGGCGCATGTTCGACAAGGCGCTCGCCGGGGCGCGCCTCGACCGCGAGAAGGTCTACGTCACGAACGCGGTCAAGCATTTCAAATGGAAGCCGATGGGAAAGCGGCGCAAGCACGAGCGCCCGCTCGCGAGCGAGATGGCCGCCTGCTTTCCCTGGCTCGAATCGGAAGTCGAAGTCATCCGGCCACAGATCGTCGTCTGCCTCGGCGCCACCGCCGCGCAGTCGGTCCTGAAGAAAAAAGTCGCGATCCAGAAAGCGCGCGGCACATTTCAGGAGTCTCCGCTCGCGCCCGCGACGTTCGTCACCGTCCATCCATCATCTATATATCGCCATCCCGAAAAGCAGCGGCAGGAGTTGGAATATCGCCGCTTCGTCGGCGACATGAAGCTCGTCCGCGCCAAGCTCGCCGAGCTGGAAAAAAAACACGTGCGCCTGGCGGGATAGCGGGCTCAATCAATTTCTTTTGATCAGTCCCGTAAGCCGTCGATCTATGGCGCGCGTCGACGCCGTAGTGCTATGCTGCGCCGAGAGGTACGTCTGATGGACTTCAAAACGCTCATGACCGTCTTCGGCTCGGTCTTCGTCGCCGAGCTGGGCGATAAGACCCAGCTCGCGACGCTGCTCTTCGCCTCCGAAAAAGAAGTGAGCAAGCTCACCGTCTTCATCGGCTCGGCCTCCGCGCTCGTGCTCACCTCCGCGCTCGGCGTGCTCGTGGGCGCGCTGCTGAGCGAGCACATCAACGAGCGCTATCTGCATTACATCGCAGGCGTGGGCTTTATCGCCATCGGTCTCTGGACGCTGGTAAAAGCTTAACGCGAATGGACTATTTCGAAGACTTCCTGCGCCTGATCTTCGATCCGAAGAACCTCGCGGGGGCGCTTTTCTACGCCATCGTTTTCCTGACGGCGGCGCTCCTGGCCGGGCGGCTGGCGCGGCTCTTCGCGCGCCGGAGCGCGCGCCATCTGTCCGACACGACCGCGCTCAATTTCGTCGTGCAGTTCTTGCAGGTCGTTATCTTTCTAGTCGCGCTGATCCTCTACGCGCACCTGATCCCGGCGCTCCGCGCCATGGGAACGGCGCTGCTTACGGGCGTGAGCGTCGCGTCGGTCGTCGTCGGCCTGGCGGCGCAGAATACGCTCGGCAATCTCGTCGCCGGCTTCTCGCTCTTGCTCTACCGGCCGTTCCACATCGGCGACCGCGTGCAGCTCAATACGCCGCGCGGCGTGGCGACCGGCACGGTGGCGGCGCTGTCGCTCGGCTATACGGTGCTGACCGACCCCGACAACCACGAGATCATCGTGCCTAACAGCGTGATGGTGACGCAGGTGATCATCCGCCTCGCGCACGAGGACCGGGTGCCGCTCGGCGGCTCAATGGGAGAAAAACAGTTTTGAGTTTTAAGTTTTTAGTTTTGAGTTGAATTCAAACTCAACACTCAACACTCAAAACTCAATTACGCCGCCGCCCACAATTCCCAGAGATTCCCGTCCGGGTCTTTCACATAAAGCGAGTAGCTTTTGCCGTCGCCGTGGTCGCGCGTGTTTTCGATTTTGGTTCCGGAGCGCTCCAATTCCTTCAGCACTTCGGCTTTTTCGCGCCACGGCACCATGATCGTGTGGTGCGGCACGCCGTTGCGCGGGCTTTCAGATGCGTCGAAAAGATGAACCTGGACATTGCCCAGCTGCACGTCGACTTCTTTGACGCGGCCGCGCTTCAACTGCTCGTCGTTGGGCTCGATGCGGCGGACGACCTCGCCGCGCAGAATTTGGGTGTAAAATTTTTCCGCCTGCGCGAGATTTTTCGCGTTGAGCGCGAAGGTTCTCAGCGTTTTCACTTCCAGCATAAGCGCCTCCTGCAAACGGTTGACAGGGTGAGACCCCTGTGTGACAACTAAGCCATACTTTTCGGCCGTGGTGAAATCAACACCGGAGGAATCATGAAGCGTTTAGTGCTGGCAGGCGCGGCCCTGCTGCTCTCGGCCTCGACCATCTCCGCGCAAACGGCCACCCGCATCGCCTCCGGCTACAGCGCCACCTCCGGCCCGCACGCTGTTTTGTGGGTCGCGCGCGAGGCGAACCTGTTCGAAAAACAAGGACTCAGGGTCGAGGTCGCCTTCATCCGCAGCGGCACGACGATGTCGCAGGCGCTGCTCGCCGGCGAGCTCGCCGTCGCGCAGACCGGCGGCCCGGCGGTGATCCAGGCCGCGGTCGGCGGCGCCGATTTCGTCCTGCTGTCGGTCGTCCTCAATACGACGCCGATCGTCATCATGGGCACTGTCAACAGGATGGAGGAGCTCAAAGGCAAGGCGATCGGCGTCACGCGCTACGGCGCCAACACCGACATCTCGGCGCGCTACGCGCTGAGGAAATACAATCTCGTGCCCGACAAGGACGTCGCGATCGTCCAGCTCGAAGAGTACGCGGGCATCATGGGCGGCATCGCCTCGGGCCGGATCGCCGCCGGCGCGCTCGCCGACCCGTTCACGATGCACGCGGCCAAGCTCGGATACAAAGAGCTCGCCAACGTCGGCGCGCTGGGACTCGAATTCCCCTTCGTCACGCTGACGGCGAAAAAATCCTACGTGCGCGACCACGGCGATATCGTGCAGCGCTTCATGCGCGCGTACGTCGAGGCGATCGCGCTGTACAAGAACAAGCCCGATTTCGCCGCCAAAGTGACGCAGAAGTATACCGGCATCAAGGATCCGGAGATCCTTTCTGCGACCGTGGGTTTTTACGCGCCCCAGCTCGCCGCG
>DATFWH010000440.1:0-3780 GCA_035259465.1 Binatia bacterium | reverse complement strand
CCCCGCCGTTTTGAAACGCTGCGCTCTTGATCTCGAGCCGGGATTTCTCCGCGCCGACAGAGGCTGTGGAGCACGCGAGCAGAATAGCCGCCGCATAGACCGCGAAATTTTTCGTCCGAATCATAAAAGTCCTGGTAAGCGCGGGCACTTCCTGCTAAATACTAGCGTTACTTTTCCGACCGACGCAACACCGCGAGAATCTTTTGGAAGAGTTATCACCGCCCGCCACCGCCGAAGCTTCAGCCGAAGCCCGCTTCGGCCTGCGCGCCTTTGCTCCTCTACGGTATCTCGATTACCGGTATCTCTGGACCGGCACGGTGCTCATGAGCGCCGGCCAGTGGGTCCAGCAGGTGACGCTCGGCTGGCTGCTGTACGATCTCACGGGGTCGTCGATGCTGCTCGGGGCGCTCAACGGCCTGCGCGCGCTGCCGTTTCTGATCGCCGGTCCGATCGCCGGCGTCGCCGCCGACCGCATGGACCGCAAGGCGCTGCTGGTGCAAACACAGTACGCGTTGATCGTGACCGCGCTGTTGATGGGCGTGCTCGTCGCCTCGGGTTATCTGCAGCCGTGGCATCTCTTCGCCTTCACGCTCTTGACCGGCATGGCTTGGGCCTTCCACGAGCCGGTGAGGCAGAGTCTGGTCCCGGGCGTGGTTCCGAAGAAAGAGCTCATGAGCGCAATCGCGCTCAACTCGATGGGCTTCAACATCAACAAGGTGTTGGGCCCCGCGCTCGGCGGCGTGCTTATCGCTGCGTTCGGCCCGGCGGGAAATTTTTTCGTCCAGTCGGCGGCCTACGCCGGCGTGCTGCTGATGGTGTACTGGATGCACGTGCCGCCGACGCCAGAGGAAGCACGCCATTCCTCGGCGGTGGCGAACCTCAAGGAAGGGCTCGCGTATGTCTGGTCGAATCCGACGGTTTTGGCGCTCATGATGGCGGCGTACGTGCCGCGGGTTTTCGCCGTGCCTTACCAGGCGCTGATGCCGGTGTTCCAGAAGGACGTGCTCGGCGTCGGCCCGGAAGGGCTGGGGCTGCTAATGGCGGCGCCCGGCGCGGGGGCGGTGCTCTCGGTGCTGCTGATCTCCTCCAGCACGCACGGCATCAAGCGGAAGGGGATGCTGCTGCTGTGGAGCCTTATCTTTCTCGGCAGCTTTCTCATTCTGTTCTCGCAAATGAAGTCGTTTCCCATCGCGTTGATCGTGCTGGTCGGCGTCGGCGCCTGCCAGATCACGTTCATGGCAACGACGAATACACTGCTTCAGATGCTGACGCCGGACGCGCTGCGGGGAAGAGTCATGAGTCTCTACATGCTCGACCGCGGCCTCATGCCCGCCGGCGCATTGATGGCGGGTGTGACCGCGCATCTCGTCGGCGCCCCGACCACAGTGGCGCTGATGGGAGGCATCGTGATTGTCCTCGCGCTGCTGGTCGCCTGGCGGGTGCCGCGTATGCGGCGGATCGTCGTTTGAATTATTTGACGGATAATTCTCTCCGCGCTTCGCGCAGGAGGGTCATATCGTAGGCGATCGAGACCGGCACGCCGGTTTTTTTCGTCTCCTGCTGAATGAAGCCCCATTCGATGCTCAGATCTTCATCGGTGAGCAGACCGTTCGGGCTGAAGCCCGGCTTCGAGACGTCGTAGGTCCGCGCGGCCGTCTTCTCGTCGATTTGATTCATCGCCATGATGAGCCGGACGGTCTCGCCGCGGTTGTTGCGCACGAACGCGAGGCCTTTGAGCGCCGCGCGCAGCGCCTTTTTGACGATATCAGGCTCGCTTTTGAGCTTATTTTCGTTTGTGCCGAGGCCCGCGATCGGATGTACAACGATCTCCGCCGTGTTGCCGAGCAGCCGGTAACCCTGATTTTCCATCACGACGTTGGCCGGCGGCGGCATCAGACTTCCCTGGGCGATGTTTTTCTCCAGCGCCGCGGCGCGCGCGCCGGTCGCGCCGAGCGCGATCAATTGATACTCGCCTTTTTTCAACCCGAGATGTTGAAGATGTTTTTCTGTCAAAATCGCCTGCGTATTCCCAAACGAGCTTACTGCAAAAATTTTACCTTTTAAGTCTGTCGCGCTTTTGAATTCCGGCCGCACGACGAGCGAAAAGAGCGGACGCGTATTGAGGCCGCAGACGAGCTTCAGGCCGAGGCCCTGGATCGCGCCGTTCAGCACCGGAGAAATATTAAGCGAGAAGTCGAGATCGCCGGTCGCGAGCGCGGCGGTCGCGATGTTGCCGCGCATTTGAATGAGCTGCGGCTCGAGCCCTTCCTCGCGGAAGAAGCCCTTGTCGACCGCGACTTTCACCGGCAGCCATGTCATGCTGACGGCGGAGTAGCCGAGAGTGATTTTGTGTGGTGTCTGTGCGTCCGCTTGCGCGACGGTAACAAGCAGCGCGACTGCGGCGGCGATCAGTGCGGCGCGTCGACGCCGAATCGCTATTTTTTCTCCCACGGTTTTTCGATCGGCAGATCCTGGCGGTCGCCCCATTCTTTCCATGAGCCGATATAGTTGCGGACCTTGGGAAAGCCCAAGAGCCGCAGCGCGAGGTAGGTGTGCGCGGCGCGGTAGCCGCCCTGGCAATACGCGACCGCCTCTTTGTCGGGCGTCACGCCGAGCTTCTCATACATGCTCCGCAGCTCGGCCTCGGTCTTAAAGCCGCCGTCCGCGGCGATGTTCTGCGTCCATTCGAGATGCACGGCGCCGGGAACGGCGCCGCCGCGCGCCGCGCGGACGAGCCGTCCCATGTATTCGTCTTCGCTGCGCGTATCGACGATCTTGGCGCGCTGATTGTCGATCGATTTAAGCACGTCCTCGTAGGTCGCAAGCGTCTCGCGCTTCTCGCTGACTTTGAACTGCGTCCCTTTCGGAGGAACCGTTTCGGTCGTTATGGGATATCCGGCCTTTTTCCAGGCCTGAATCCCGCCGTCGAGGACGGAGACTTTTTTGTGGCCGAAGTATTCCAGGAACCACAAGCCGCGCGCGGCCTTCATGCCCGAATTCTCCTCATAGAAGACGACCTCGGTGTCGAGGTTGACGCCGCGCAGCTCGAAGAGATGCGCGATCATCGACATGAACGCGGCGAGCGGCGCCGGGCTCGTGTCGACGAGGCTGATGCCGAAAAGATCGAAATGGATCGCGCCGGGAAGGTGGCCCTGCGCATAAACCTCAGCCTGGCGCGTGTCGATCACGCGAAGATTGGCAGCGCCTAGCTTCGCTTTGAGCTCCTCGGGAGTTGTGAGCAGCTCGGGACGGGTGTACTTTTTCTTTTCCATGGCTCGGCTTATAACACCGCCGGTTAAGCGGCTCAATCGGCGCGCTTGGGTCGCCCTGATCCTAGCGATCGTCTGGTCTGCCGCGTCTTCGTTCACATATCAGGCGGCGCTTCCGGGCAGGAGAATAATTTTTCCGCGCGACCACTTCTCGCACCCCGACTTCAAAACGGAATGGTGGTATTACACCGGACATTTGACCACCTCTTCGGGGAAAAACTACGGCTACCAGGTCACCTTTTTCCGCTTCGGCTTGAAAGATCGCCAGCAAAAGGACTCGGCGCCGCTTTTCACGGATCTCTACATGGCGCACTTCGCGCTCTCCGATAAAGACGCGAAGACGTTCCGCATCGCCGAGCGCGCCAACCGGGGCTACGACGAAAAGGCCGGCGCCGCCGTCGATCGCTTCTTGGTATGGAACGAAGACTGGCGGCTCGAAGGCAGCGGCGAAAAGCTGATGCTAAACGTTAAGGACAAAGACGTAACGCTCCAGCTGCGCTTAGTTCCCGCG
>DATFWH010000439.1:0-2961 GCA_035259465.1 Binatia bacterium | reverse complement strand
GCTTGGCCTTGAGGTCGTTGATCTTCAGATTGTAGTAATCGCAGATCGTCTTCTGGATGCTCTCGACCGTGACCTCGCGCGAGTTGCCGCGGAGCGTGTTGTGCAGGACTTCCTTGGCCAGGTCGATCGAGATCGTCGCCTTGGTCAGGGAAGCGAAAGCCCCAAGCCGCGTGAGCGACCCTTCGAGCTCGCGGACATTGGAGTCGATATGCGAGGCGAGAAAGATCGCGACATCGTGCGGCAGCATCACGCCTTCGACCTCGGCTTTTTTCTGCAAGATGGCGACGCGCGTCTCCATGTCCGGCGGCTGGATGTCCGCGATCAGGCCCCATTCGAAGCGGTTGCGCAAGCGGTCTTCCAGCTCGGGGATCTCCTTGGGGAATTTATCCGAGGTGATGATGATCTGCTTGTGCGACTCGTAGAGCGAGTTGAAGGTGTGGAAGAATTCTTCCTGAGTTCTTTCTTTGCCGGCGATGAACTGCACGTCGTCGAGAATCAGCGCGTCAATGTTGCGGAAGCGGGTCTTGAACTCGTCCATCTTATCGCGCCGGAGCGAGGCGATCAGCTCGTTCATGAACGATTCCGAGCTGAGATAGAGGATCTTGTTCGCCGGGCGCCGCTCTACGATGCGGTGGCCGATCGCGTTGATGAGATGCGTCTTGCCGAGACCGACACCGCCGTAGATGAACAGCGGGTTGTAATGCTCGCCGGGCTGGTTCGCTACCGCCAGCGAGGCGGCGTGGGCGAACTGGTTGCTGGCGCCGACGACGAAGTTCTCGAATGTGTACTTGGGGATCAAGTTATTGACGCGCGGCGCCGGCTTCGGCGCCTCGCGCTCGAGGACCCGTCTTTCGACCGGCGCCGGCGCCGTCGACGTCTGCAGGTTTTGATTGACGGCGAGGGAGATTTTTACGTCGCGCTGCGCGGCGAGCGTGAGCGTGTCATGGATGGGGCGTAAAAAATGCTCCGCAAGCCAGTCGCGAAAGAATTTGTTGGGAACTTCGAGAAGAATTTCATCGTCGGAAGCCTCGCGCGCCCGGATCGGCTTGATCCAGGTCTCGAAATTCTGCTGTCCGAGCTGCTCGCGCAACTGGCTCAGTGCTTCTTGCCACATCTGGCTCATGGCCGACCTCAGGCGGAATCGGTGCTAAGTAACCGGGAAATCAGCGAAATTAGCCATTGAGTTACGAACAAAATTATCCACATCTGTGGATAAGTGAAAAATTCCTAAACCTGTCTTTGACTTATCGGCGATCTTAAACAGCGAAATACACAATCGAGACACAGCGGTAGAGCGGCGGTTTTCCGGCAAGCGCGGAAAACGCTTATTCTGGTCGAGGTCCGGAAAGAACATCGTTACCTGTTTTCTTTTGGGCTGCGGGCGATAGCGCGGCAAAAAATCTGTGGATAATTTTGTCGCGGGGAAAATTCATAGTCCTTTTCCACAGCCATTGCAAGAAAAAAATTTCAGAAAAAATATTTTGGTGTTCGCGCGCGAGCTTGACACGAAAACGACGGCGATGCTAGGCCAAAAAGGATGTCGGATCGCTCGCGCGAATGGTTCGATCGCGCGCTAAAAAGAATCCCCGGCGGTGTCAACAGCCCGGTGCGGGCGTGGCAGGCGGTCGGTGGCGCGCCGCGCTTCATCGCACGCGGCAGCGGCGCGCGCATCTTCGACGTCGACGGGAAATCATACGTCGATTTCGTCGCTTCTTGGGGTCCGCTCATTCTCGGCCACGCGCACCCCGACATCCTTGGCGCCGTCGAAGCCGCCCTGAAAGACGGCACCAGCTTCGGCGCGCCGACGCCGCGCGAAGTCGAGCTCGCCGAAGCCGTCACCGAGCGGTTCCCATCGATCGATAAGCTCCGGCTTGTGAGCTCCGGCACTGAGGCGACGATGAGCGCGATCCGTCTAGCGCGCGCTTTCACCGGACGCAGCCGCATCGTCAAGTTCGACGGCTGCTACCACGGGCACGTGGACGCGCTGCTCGCGCGCGCCGGATCCGGCGTGGCGAGCTTCAGTCTTCCCGACAGCGCCGGCGTGCCGCCGGCTTTCGCCGCCGAGACCGCGATCGCCCCGTTCAACGACCGAGCCGCGGTCGAAGCGCTGTTCGCAGCCCATGGCGACTCCATTGCGGCGGTCATCGTCGAGCCGATCTGCGGGAACATGGGCGTCATACCGCCGGCGCAGGGCTTTCTCACGTTTCTCAGCGACATCACAAAGAAAAACCGCGCGCTCCTCATCTTCGACGAAGTCATCACCGGCTTCCGCGTCGCCCGGGGAGGCGCCCAGGAACGCTTCAACATCCGGCCCGACCTTAGCTGTCTGGGCAAGATTCTCGGCGGCGGGCTACCACTCGGCGCTTTCGGCGGGCGGGCCGAGATTATGGATATGCTCGCACCGGACGGGCCCGTCTATCAGGCGGGTACGCTTTCAGGGAATCCACCGGCTGTCGCCGCCGGGCTTGCCATGCTGAAGGCGCTCTCGCGTCCGGGGGTATATCAACGGCTCGAAGCGCTGGGCGCGCGGCTCCAACGCGGACTGGAAAGCGTGCTCAAGTCGCGGCGAATCGTGGGCGTCGTCAACCGCGAAGGATCGATGCTGACGCTTTTCTTCGGCGTGGGGCGCGTGCGCGACGCCGACGAGGCGCGCAGCGCCGACCGGGAGCGCTTCGCGCGGTTTTTCCACGGCATGCTGGCGAGCGGCTTTTACTGGCCGCCGGCGCAGTTCGAGGCCGCGTTCGTCTCGCTCGCCCACGGCGACGCCGACATCGACCAAGCGGTCGCCGCGTTCGACGATTGGGCCGCCAAAGAGGTCGAAGGTTGAAGTCGCGCCGACCGCGTGATAAATCACCTGCGGAGTGACGGCGAACCAGCCGGATAAAGACCCCGGGAAAATCGATCTACCGTTTGCCAAATTCGCCAAGTATCTCGCGGTCGGTCTGGAACTTCCCAGCACCA
>DATFWH010000438.1:0-3712 GCA_035259465.1 Binatia bacterium | reverse complement strand
CGCGGCGAGGAGCTGCAGCAGCAGCGGAAGATTTTTTTTCAGCAGACGGCCGAGCCACTGGCCCATCTGCCGCTCCTTGAGAACCCGCTCCCAGATAAACAGCGTGGTGGTTCCGACGCGGACGCCGCGTGGCCGCAGGCTATGGAGAATGATGATCGCCGGAACGGCGGCGAAAAGAATAAAGAGCGCGGATGGAAAACCCCAGCTCATCGACGATAACCGGTCGGCTTATAATTCATCGCCATTATTTGACCGCACGCCCTTCGCGAAGCGTCAACAAAACGAACTCGTCGAAGGGAATCGAGGTGCGCGCGCGGAGGTAATCGACGCCGCGGCCGCGGCAAAACGATTCGATCTCGCCGCAATAGCCTTCGAGCTCGGCCTGGAAGCGTGCGAGCAGCGCCGCGTCGAGGAATAGCCTGCGCTCGCGCCGGCTCTCGACGTCGAAGAGCGAGAGGTCGCCGCGCGCCGCGGGCGCGAGCTCGGCGTCGTCGAGGACGTGAACGACGAGCAGATCGTGGCGCTGCGCGAGCAGCGCTTCGAGCCCCGCGCGCCAACCGCGCGGGTCGAAGAGATCGCTCAAGAGAACCACGAGGCCGGGGCGCGGAAAAAGCCGCGTGAACGAGCGCATCGACGCGCTGAAGGCGGTCTCGCCGCCGCTGGAAAGACTCGAGAGGAAACTGAATAACGAAAGAATCTGTTTTTTTCCGCGACCCAAGGAAAGAGGCCCGACCACATCTTCGGAAAAGCCGGCGCCGCCGACTTTATCGAGGTTCTTGAGCCCGATGTAGCCGAGCGCGGCGGCCACCTTCTTCGCGTATTCGAGCTTCGGCGGATTTCCCTCGGCCATCGAGCGGCTCGCGTCGACGAGGAGATAGATGTTCATCTCTTCCTCGGCGGTGAATAGTTTGAGCCAGAGACGCTCGAGCCGGCGGTAGATGTTCCAATCGACGTATCTCAAGTCGTCGCCGCCTTGGTATTTTCGATAGTCGGAGAATTCCAGGCTGAAGCCGCGGCGCGCGGACGGATGCTCGCCTTTTGCGGCCGACCACGCGAGCCGCTTGGCGACCAGCCGCAGCCGCTCGACCTTGCGGAGAAATTCGGGCTCGAGAAAAATAGGCTGAGATTCCATAAACGTGCGCGCCGAAGATCTTTACGCCTCGATCTCCGGGACGGCGGCCACGACTTCGGCGACGATTTGTTCCGCCGTTACGCCTTCCGCTTCGCCTTCGAGGTTTAAGATAATGCGATGGCGCAGGCTCTGCGGCGCAACGGCGCGAATGTCGTCGAAAGAGACATTCGGCCGCTCGGCCAGCAGAGCGCGCGCCTTGGCGGCGAGGACAAGGCTTTGCAGCCCGCGCGGGCTCGCGCCATAGAGGACATATTTCTCCGCCGACCCCTCGCGGCCGTTCTTGTGCGGATGCGTCGCAAGGATCAGCCGCGCCGCATAATCTTTGATGGCAGCCGCAATCGGCACTTCGCGAACCCAACCGCGGATTTTCAGAATCGTCTCGGCGTCGAGGACGCGGTTGAGCTCCGCGGGCGACGGGCTCGTCGTCAGATCGGCGATGCGCGCAAGCTCCGCGCGCCCCGGATACCCGAGCAGCAGCTTGAAGAAGAACCGGTCGACCTGCGCTTCGGGAAGCGGATAGGTGCCTTCCATCTCGATGGGATTCTGCGTCGCCAGCACCATGAACGGGCTCTCCAACCGGTGGCCTTTCCCGGCGACGGTCACGCTCTGCTCCTGCATCGCCTCGAGCAGCGCCGACTGCGTCTTGGGCGTGGCGCGGTTGATCTCGTCGGCGAGCACGATGTGCGCGAAGATCGGCCCGCGCTGAAAGTCGAAAATTTTCTTTCCCGCGGCGTCTTCGGTGAGCATCTGCGTCCCGGTGATATCGGCCGGCATGAGGTCGGGCGTGAACTGAATGCGCGAGAACGAGAGATTGAGCGCCGCGGAGAGGCTCCGCACCATCAGCGTCTTGCCTAATCCGGGCACGCCTTCGAGCAGGCAGTGGCCGCCGCAAACGAGCGCGATGAAAACGTGCTCGATGAGCTCGTCGTGACCGACAACGACGCGCGCGAGCTCCGCTTTAACGGCTTCGTAGGATTTGCGCGCGCGCGCCATCCGTTCCGGCACTTCCGCTGGTGCTTCCATCGAGCCTCCTTTTAGCGCGGCTTCTTCTCGTCGGTCCCGAGCGACGAGAAATACTGTTTGACGGTTTCCTTCAGCGCCGGCGGAATTTTTTCCGCGGCCAGCTCCTCTTCCATCTGCCGGCGGTAGGATGCTGGCGCGTCCTGCTCGGGAATTTTGCTTTCGCCGGCCTTCGTTTCACTTCTCCAGGTCACGCCGCTGCTGGCGCCGGGCCCGGGCGCGCCCGTTATTCGCGTGGCGGCTCCGGGGGCCGCAACCGGCGCCTGCGCCGGTCGGCCTTTCATGCCCGGCTCGTCGCCCGGAAGCTCGCCTTTGCCGGCGTTCTTTTCACCATCGGCAGGGCGATCTTGCGCCGCGCGTCCGGGAATCCGCGCCTGCGCGGGCGCGTCGCCGCCTTCCTGTCCTTGCACGAGCATCGAAAGAAACTGCTGCACGTCGGCGCGTGAGCGCTGGTCCAACTCGTTTGCCGCCTGTTGCTCGAGGCTATCGATCAGTGTTTGCAGTTCCCCCGGCCCCATGTTTTCCATGGCGCCCCCCGAGCGCTTCAGGGCTTCGCCGAGCCGCGGCAGAGATTGAAGCCGGTCGAGAAATTCGCTTTCGCGCATTGTCGGAGCCGGACGCAGCCGGCTTTTCGCCGTCTCCAGCTCCGCCCGCAGCGCCGCCAGCTCTTCCCGTGAATATCCGCCGAGATCGAACTCGCCAGGCGGCGCCAAAGACGCTTCGAGGCGCTTTTCCATCGCGGCGAGGTTCTGTCGGAACTGTTCCTCGCTGGTTTTCTCGACGAGCCGTTCCTGCGCAAGCGCTTTCAGCGCGCGGGCGAGCTTGAGCGTCTCTGCGAGCTTCTGGGCCTGGGACTTCTGCTCGAGCTCCTGCGCAAAGTCCTTGAGCTTTTCCGCCGGCGATGCCGATTTCGCCGCCGTGCCTAAGCCGTTGCCGACGCTCAGCCAGATAAGCGCGAGCCAAAGCGCTACGAGCGCCGGGGCTGCGAGCGTTGGCCACGACCATTCGCGTTTGAACAGCGTCCGGACCTGAACGCTCTCGAGCCTTTCGGCGACTTCGCGAAGGACATAGCGCTCCGCCGTGCTGACGTCGTTTTTATTGACGATCTCCGCGGCCGTTAGAGCTCTTGCATCCAGGCGGAGCGCACGGTCTAGCGCGGCGGCAGCACAGAGCGAATCTATCGGCCGCCATCGTCGAATGTAAAACAAGCCGGCGGCAAAAAGAGCGAATGCCGCGGCCGGATAATAAATCGGACTCGCGCGCGCAAGAAGACCGCGGAACGGCAGCAGCAGCAGCGCGGCCAGGAAGGCGTATGCGAGCGCCTCGAGCAGGACTTTTTCCATTCGCTTGGCCTGCTCCCAGGCGATCAGCTCGGAAAATTTTCCTCGCAGCGCAGCGGCGTCTTCGCTCAAGAGCCCAGCTCCCTTCTGAGCGCCCGAGAATAGATCCAGGCGCCGGCGCCGAGAAGCAATAAATGAAACGTGAAATGCGCCGTGCCGGCGGACCAGCGCCGGCCCCACAAGAGCAGCGGCGCCATGTCCTTGTCGCCGAGATAACCGA
>DATFWH010000437.1:0-6275 GCA_035259465.1 Binatia bacterium | reverse complement strand
GTCGGAAATCAGCAGACCGCCGACTTCTATTCCGGCATAAAGGCGCTTGTGGTCACGCGGATCGAATGTGAGATAACGCGTCCGCGACTGCAACTCGGGGCTCGGCGGAAAAGTCGCGCCACTGCTCGCGAGCCTTACGCCCTCAAGCTCTTCCCAGCCGCCGCCGGTTTTTCGGTAAAGCGCCGCCGGAACGGTTCCGGCCATGACGGTGCCGGGAAGCGCGAGAAGGGAGAAGAGCATCAGCTTGGGGACATTCGGATTCGCGCGCAGCCAGCGCTTGCCGCCGTCGGTCGAATAGAAGAGACCCGAATGCTCGCTGCCGGCGTAGACAACAGCGGGATTTTCCGGATCGACCGACAGGCAAGTGAGCGACCAGTACATGAGTCCGCGTCCGGCGTCGCGCCATGCTCCGCCGTCGGATTCGAAGCGCCTCCAGCCGGATAACGTTGCGACGTGCAGAGCGTTCATACGGTTTTCTCCCAAAGTTTGATCAGCTCTTTCGATTCCACGATATCCGCGAAGCGCTCCATGCGCTCCAGCGCCGCGTTGTGGCGCGCTTCGGTGTAAGTTCCCACGCAGTCGCGGGCGACGACCATGAAGTAGCCGCGGTAAAAGCCGTCGCGCACGGTGTATTCCACGCCGCCGTCGGTCGTGCAGCCGGCGATCACGATCGTATGCGCCTGCAGATTGCCGAGCAAGGTCTCGAATTCCGTGCCGATGAACATCGTGCCGCGGCGCTTGTCGATAACGAGATCGTCATCGGCCGGCGCAAACGGCTCCATGATGCCCCAGCCGAAGCTGCCGCGGAGCCGCCGCGGCTTGAGCTTCGCGGGATCGTCAACGTTTTGTTCCTTGAGCGCGCGGCGGATCCACGCCGGCGACTCGTCCTTCCACAGATACGGCGTCTGCCGCGTATAGATGGTTTTGATTTTGGCCCTGCGCGCCGCGGCGACGAGCGGCGGCGCATTGTGGATCAGCAGCTGTTTGTTGAAAGCGCCGCCCGCCTGGTCGTTCTGCATGTCCCAGACGAGGAGCACGGTTCCAGCCGGAGCGGCGATTTCGCCCAATTCCGTCGGAATCGCTCTGCCGCCGAATTCGATCATGCAGTCGTGTCATAGTTCACTCACCGACGCATGTCCACAGGCGACATTGACAAAAAGCCGCCGCTGCAGTTAGCTTGCGACAGCGAAGGGGGAGACGGAATGCTCAAGCCGGCCGCGTTCGCCAATGCGCTCGCCATTTTGACCGGCGTCTTTTATCTGCTGATCCACCTTATCCGGCTTTTCGCGCCGGTGTCATTCCGCTATCTCTTCAACGCGCAGTTTCTCGGCGCCGACGTCGCGTCGCTCATGTGGGCGCAGACGCCGCCGGGAAACTTCATCCTGACGTTCATCATCGCCGTTGCGACGGCATGGCTGTTCGCGTATTGCTGGGCATGGCTCTACAACCGCTTCGCCGCATGAAAGCGTCGTTAGCAAAAATCTGTCTCGCTGCCATTCTGCTGCTCGCGACTTCGCCGGCGCTTGCGGCCGAGCGCATGTTCACCGCATATCAGTCGCTCTCGATCGGCAGCTCGACGCCGATCTGGGTGGCCAAGGACGCGGGCTTTTTCGACGCGCAGGGGCTCGACGTCAAGATCGTTTTCGTCGAGGGGAGCCCGCGGACGATACAGACGTTGATCGCCGGCGAATCGGAAATCGCCGAGTCGACCGGCCCCTCGGTGTTGAACGCGCGCGCGGCGGGCTCGCCGGTCGTCATCATCGCCGGTTTCATCAACGTGATGCCGTACTATCTCATCACCACCGGGGCGATTAATTCGCCCGCCGACCTGAAGGGAAAGATCGGCGCGAATAATCTGCCGGGGACCGCTGCCGATACGGTCATGCGCATCGGCTTGAAGGCGTTGGGCCTCGATCCCGACCGCGACGTGTCGCTCCGGACGATCGGCAACGTGCCGTTCCGCCTCCAGGCGATGGCGGCGGGCGCCGCCCAGTTCATGATGGGGCAGGACTTGGAACTCGAGCAGGCGAAGAAACTGGGCTTCAAAGTGCTCGTCGATTACGTTGCCAAGAAGACGCCGTTCCAGATGGGCGCGGCCGTGACGAACGAGCGCTACGCGCGCGAGAAGCGCGACATAGTGCTGCGCTACGTCAAGGCGACGGCGCAGGCGCTGCATTATCTAAAGACTAACCGCGAGGGCTCGATCGCGATCATCGGGCGGTACGCGCGGGCGATGAAGTCCGACGTCATCGCGGCGGCGTACGATTCCGTCCGGCGCCTCTACAACGACACGCCCATGCCGACGATGGAAGGAATGGATTTCATCGCGAAAGAGCTGGCGCAGCGGAATCCGAAAATCCGCGAGGTCGACGTCAACTCCACGATCGACCTGAGATTCGTGAAAGAATTGGAGCAGACCGGCTACTTAAAAAGCCTCAAATGAAGCGGCGAATCTAAGCGCCGATTTTTCAGGGCGCGGTGCATTCCCTGCGCGGCGAGCTGCCCGAGCCGGCCCACCAACAGAACCAGTTCTGAAATAACGAAACAGATCGCGCCGAGGACCATACCGACCGGCGTTGCTAATAAGTAAAGGGCGCCGAAGACGACACAGGCCACTGCAAGTAAGATGATTTCCATCGCCACCCCCCTCCTAGTTTACTGTAGGCGCATTGTGCGATGGTGTCAATAAAATTCTTTTTCAATTAATGCCGCTCTAGAAGATCTTTCATTTATCTTCACTGGATTTGCGCCGAAGGCGCGGGCTGCTCCTCGCGGCATAGGGCGGAAGTCTTTTTTCTTCAAAATGAGAAATATTGATAGCGCTTTTCGCAGATTCGATAATGTCTGAATGCGTCTTTGAGAAATAAACTCCGTCTCGACCGCCCCCTCCCTCCCCACATAAGCAAATCTACGCGAACTTTTCCTGAAATCTCCACGCAGCGATCCCGCGGCATGTATCGTGCTTATTGCACCGGGTAGTGGATAGGCGCTCGTTATCGCAGTCTGGGAAGGACAAGCGGTGGCTTGTCGGCTTTTAAGGTCGAAGTAAGACAGTAAGGAGCCGGACGATGAAAACTATTTTGCCTTTGGCCCTCGGGTTTTTGTTATCGGCCGTGGCGGGCTGCGATCGTCTTTCCGCCGACAAGGAAACGGCCGAGACCGCCCGCATGACCTTTGCTCCCGAGGTCCCGCCTCCGATCACGAGAACAAGCCAGGCGCACGTCATTATTAATCTTGCCACCTCCGAAGAAGTGCGGCCGCTGTCGGACGGTGTGACCTACGAGTTCTGGAGCTACAACGGCCATACTCCCGGTCCGTTCATCCGGTTGCGCGTCGGAGACGTCTTCGAAGTTCGGTTGGACAACTCCAAAGGCAAGCTCACCCATACGGTGGATTTTCACGCCGTCACGGGCCCCGGAGGCGGCGCAGGCGCTCTCATGGCCAATCCGGGAGAAAAGAGCGCGGCCACCTTCAAAGCATTGAACGCCGGGCTCTTCATCTATCATTGCGCGGCGCCGCCGATTCCGGCCCATATTGCCAACGGGCTTTATGGCTTGGTTCTGGTAGAGCCCGAGAAGGGCCTCCCCAAGGTCGACCGAGAATTCTATATCATGCAGAGCGAATTCTATTCCGAGCAGGAGCTCGGGACTCCCGGGCAGGCGACGTTCTCTTCGAACAAGGGCTATCTTGAAAAGCCGGAATACGTTGTTTTCAACGGCCACGCTCAGGCGCTCACGGGCAGCGGCAGCTTAAAGGCGAAGGTGAGAGAGACTGTGCGTCTGTACGTGGGCAACATCGGCCCCAACCTGGTCTCGTCCTTCCATGTGATCGGCGAGATATTCGATCGTGTATATAGAGAAGGCAGCCTCGCCAACCCGGAGAGCGATGTCCAGACCACGCTGATCCCGGTCGGAGGCGCCGCCATTATCGACTTTAAGTTGGAGGTGCCGGGCGATTACGTTTTGGTCGATCACAGCATCTTTCGTATCGACCGTGGGGCGCTCGGTGTTCTCAGTGTATCCGGGGAGCCGGTCGCTTCGGTGTTCAACTCGAAGCGCGCCGATGCGGGCTCCGGACACTGACGAGTCGCCGAAGGCGTCTAGCCGCCGTAAAAAATCTTATCGCCCAAATCTTTCAAAAGCAGCGTGAGTTCGTCGGGGCGGCCCGTGACCTCCGCCGATACGCCCGCGTCTTTGACTTGGCCGACAAAGATCGAGTGATCGCCGCGCTCGACCGTGTCGACGAGAGCGCATTCGATGAACGCCGGCATCTTTTCGAAGATCGGCGCGCCCAAGCTGCCGGCGCGAAACTTCTGTCCGCCGATCGTGTCGCCCTGGCGTTCGAGCGGCTTGAAGAAGGTATAAGCGATATCCTTCTGGTCCTTGCCGAGCACGTTCAGCGCGAACGCTCGGGATTCCTTGATAATCGCGTGCGCGTGGGAATCCGCCTTGACGCCGACGGCGACGAGCGGCGGCTCGAACGAGGCCTGTGTCACCCAGTTGATCGTCGCCGCGGCGACGCGGCCGTCCTTCGCCTGGCCGGTGAGCACGAACAGACCGTAGGGAATCATTCGCAGCGCGGTTTTTTTCGCATTGGCGTCCATGACATCCTCCTCGATTTATAGGTAACAGGTTTGCTGCCGCGCGGTAAGACGCGCGACGGTGTTATTTTTTGGCGGCGAGGTCGCGGTAGAACGCGCTTTTTTGCAGGCGCTCGACCGGCGCGTCGTCGACGACGTCCACCGATCGGATGCTTTTAACTTTCGGATTCGTCAGCGCCAGCAGGCGGTGCATATTCTCGACGCCGCGCACATTCGCCCGGATATCGAGACTGTAAAGCCACTGGAGCGCGTCGTAGCCGTTTTCGGCGTCCTGCGGATTTTTCAGTCGCAAATTTTTAATCAACGATTTGACGACCGTCGGCTTTTCCGCGGGGCGGAGAATGAAGGCGACGGACTCGACGACGCCGCGGAGCAGCCCGTCGACGATCTGCGGGTTCTGCTTGATGTAAGAGCGGGGGGCCGCGAGCGCGAGACCCTGATAAACGATCGGGGCCCGGCCCATGTCGACGAGCACGTTGTAGCCCTTGTCTTTCAGCGCCGCGCTGTAGGTATCGCTCAGATAGGCCGCGTCGATGCCGCCGGTCGCGAGCGCCTGTGTGAGAACGGATTGATCGCCCAGGATCATCAGCGGGATTTTGTCGCGCGCGGGATCGAGACCCAAATACTCCAGCGCCAGCATCGTCATCGACCAGACGCCGCCGCCGATGCTCTGGACGCCGACTCGCTTGCCTTTCAGCGCCTCGGCGCTTCGGATCGCCGGCGCCGTGAGGAAATTGCCGTCGGCGCGGTTGACCACGCCGGCGAAAAAGGCCAGGTCCATGCCGCCTGCGGCGGCGCTTAAGACGGTTCCGGGAATCGTATACGCGACCTGAATGTCGCCCGACGAAAGCGCGGCGATCGTCTGCGGACCGCTGCGGATGTTGATGACTTCGACGTTGACGCCGTGCTTGCGGAAAAAGCCCTGCTCGACGCCGATCCACATCGCGGCGATCTTTTCGTTGTAGGCGCCGTGCGCGATGCGGACGAGCGGCAGGTCGGCGGCTTTCGATGAAACCGCGAAAAGCGCCGGGAAAAAGATCAGGATCAGCGCCAGGAGCTTTTTCATGCGGGCAGTCCGATTTGTTTGAAGATCGCCCGTGTCAGCGGCGACGCCGGGTCGATCAGCTCGAGCCCCATGGAGTAATGATGGCCGCCGGGAATCTCGATAAATTGACAGTCGATTCCGCGCTCGCGGCAGAGATTGAAAAAATCCCGCGATTGCAGGCGCCAGCCCTCCGGCTCGGCGCCGCCGACGGCGACGATGAGCGGCGCGCCGGGAGGAGGCGGATGGAGCAGCGGACTGTTTTCCTTCGCGGTCTCGGGCGTCAGGCGGATCTCCTGGTTGACGGCGATGTGGAGCACGGCGTCGAGGTCGTAGACGCCGGTGATCGCTGTCGCGCCTTTGATGACATCTCGCGGCAAGCCCTCCTTCTGCCAGTCGTGCGCGAGCGCCATCGCGACGAGATGGCCGCCGGCAGAAATGCCGGCGATATGGAGCTTCGCCGGATCGCCGCCGTACTTGGAAATATTTCGATGGACCCAGGCGACCGCGCTGCGCGCCTGGCGCACGATCTCCGTCACAGTGACGGCGGGGCAGAGATCGTAGCCGGCGACAACAACGGTCGCGCCGCGCGCGACGAAGAGGTCGGCGAAGTGGGCATTTTGCTCTTTGCCG
>DATFWH010000436.1:0-4302 GCA_035259465.1 Binatia bacterium | reverse complement strand
CGACCGCCGCGGCGTTGTGCCAGCCGATGTAGTACGAGTTCGTTAGGTGGAGAGACGGGTTCAGCGAAGCGCTCGCGTGCAGCGTGCACGGGATGTCGAGCTCGACGAGCTTCTCCCACAGCGGATGCCACCATTCGGAGGCGACCGAAGGCGTCAGCGGCTCTTTGCCGCCGGCGGGGTCGGGATTGACGTTGCAGCCGACAAAGCCCATCTCTTTGACGCAGCGGTCCAACTCGTCGACCCATTCTTTCGGGCTGACGCCGGGCGACTGCGGCAGCTGGCAGACCGGCGAGATTTTTTCCGGGAAAAGCTTTGCGACACGTCCGATAAGATCGTTGCACGCCTCGGTCCAGTAGCGGCTCACCAGCGGCGAGCCGAAGTGGTGGCCCATCGCCGAGGCCTGCGGCGAGAAAAGTAGCCGGGCGATACCGGTGTCCTTCATCCGCTTGAACTGCCCTTCGAGCGAGCGCGCCAGCGTCTCGTCGCTGATTTGCAGCTTCGCGCGGAGCGGATTACCCTGCTCGATGATCTGCCGCGCCCGGTACGCGAGCAGCTCCATCGGGGCAGACGTGTAATGTGTGTGGGCGTCGATGATCATGCTCTCACCTCGATCAAATTGTCAGCGAAAACTTCCTCTGCTATAGATGGTTTTCTTCACGAAAGGAATACGATTATGCCAGACATACCGCGACTGAACGGAGTAATCAAAGCCCTCGAGGCCGGCCAGACCGCGTTCGCCGCCTTCACGCCGGTCGATATCGAGAGCGCGATCGCGATGGCGGGCTCGGACCTCGACGGCGTCGCCTTCGAGATGGAGCACTCGCCGCTCGATTTCACGGGATTGAGAAGCACGCTCCAATTCATGCTCGACCGGCGCGAGATCGTCGAGCGCAACACGCTGGCGCCGAAAGTCACGCCGCTCGTGCGGATTCCGCCGAACGGCAACGAGATGAATCAATGGATCGCCAAGCAGGTGCTCGATATCGGGGTCTTCGGCATTGTCTTTCCGCACGTTAGCTCCGTCGAGGAAGCCTGGAACGCCGTCGGCGCCTGTCGCTACCCGCGGCTCCAAAGCGCGCCGATCGCCAATCCTCCCGGCATCCGCGGCGACGCGCCGCAGCGCGCCGCCCGCTATTGGGGACTGACACAGCAGGAGTATTACAAGCGCGCCGACGTCTGGCCGCTCGCGCCCGACGGCGAGGTTCTCGTCATCATCCAGTGCGAGGAGATGCGCGCCATCGATAATCTGCCGCGGATTCTGAAGGAAGTCCCCGGCATCGGCGTCGTGCTCATCGGCGAGGGCGATTTAAGCCAGGAGCTGGGCCATCCGCGCGATTACGACCATCCGGTCGTCGCGAAGGAAATCAATCGTATTTTGCAAATCTGTAAGGACCACAACGTCGTCTGCGGCCATCCCCATCCCGACGCAAAGAACATCGAGCGGCTGGTCGCCGCCGGCTATCGTTTCTTGATGCCGAGCGCGCCGCGCTCGTTCGGCGTATTGACGCAGGGCCGAAAGCTTACGGGTAGAAGTTAAGCCATCCCGCCGTTTTCATTCAAAGAAACACACTCGGCCAAAAAATGTAGCCGCCGAGCTTGAGTGTCATCGGCACGGGTAGTAGGAGTTTTATATCGGTTTGTAATTTGCAGTTGAGTCCCTTGCTTAATTCGGTTGCATTACGATGGCCCCAGCATCGCCTCCGGTTCTTGATGCAGAGGAGATCGTCGGCTCCTCGCCCGCTATGCGGGCGGTCCTAGAGCGTGTCGCGAAGGTAGCCTCGGCGGACTCCACCGTTCTTATCACCGGCGAGACGGGCACCGGCAAAGAGCTCGTCGCCCGCGCGATCCACAACCGCTCTCGGCGCGCCCCCCGGCCCTTCATCGCCTTCAATTGCGCCGGTATTCCGCCGACGCTCGTCGCTTCCGAACTCTTCGGTCATGAAAAAGGGGCTTTTACGGGTGCGCAGCAGCGCCGCCTCGGCCGCTTCGAGATCGCTGCTGGCGGTACGATTTTTTTGGACGAAGTCGGCGAACTCCCGGGCGAGACTCAGATCGCGCTTCTGCGCGTGCTGCAAGAGAGAGAATTCGAGCGCGTCGGAGCCGCCGAGCCGATCCACATCGATGTGCGGGTCATCGCCGCGACCAATTGCGATCTGCAAGATGCCGTCACGGCGGGCAAGTTCCGCCTCGACTTGTTTTATCGCTTAAACGTTTTTCCGATCGAGATGCCGGCGCTCCGCGAGCGCCGGCAGGATATTCCCGCGCTGCTTCAATTATTTGTTAGGCGCTATTCGGATAAGGCCGGGAAGAGATTCAGCGGCGTCGAGAAAAGAACGATGGAGTTATTCGAAAGCTATCACTGGCCGGGCAATATCCGCGAGCTGCAGAACGTGATCGAGCGCTCCGTCCTGGTGTGCGACGGAGAGCTTTTCAGCGTGGACACGAGTTGGCTTAGCAGAGCGAAGGTTCAACCGGTGCTTTCGTCGACAGTGCTTCCGGAAAGACTCCTTGGCGAAGAAAAAAGACTCATCGAAAGCGCGCTGGCGCAGAGCCATGGCAAAGTCTCCGGCCCCACGGGGGCAGCGGTTAAGCTCGGCCTGCCCCCCTCCACGCTCGAATCGAAGATCAAAACGCTGAAGATCAGGAAGGCGGCGTTCAAAGCGAATTAGTCGCCAGCGTTGCGTCAGGCCGCCTGGCGCGGCGCACGGCTGAAACAGCCAATAAGCTCGCGGTTGAAAGCCGGAATATCCTGCGGCTTGCGGCTGGTGACGAGATTGCCGTCGACCACGACTTCCTCGTCGACCCACTCGGCGCCGGCGTTGCGGAGATCGGTCTTTAGGGAGGGCCACGAAGCGATGCGGCGTCCGCGGGCTGCGCCAGCCTCGATAATGGTCCACGATCCATGGCAGATCGCCGCCACCGGCTTTTCGTCGCGAAAGAACGCATTTACGAAGTCTACCGCCCTCGGCTCCATCCGCAGCTTGTCTGGATTCATCATACCGCCGGGCAGCAAAAGCGAATCGAAATCTTCCGCTCGTGCGCGCTCGAGCGGCACATCGACCTGCAAATCATCGCCCCATTCGGTAAATTTCCAGCCTCGCACTTTTTCATGCTTCGGAGAAACGATACGAGTTTCGGCACCGGCTTGATCGAGCGCTTTTCGCGGCTCGGTAAGCTCCACCTGCTCGAAGCCGTCCGTGACCAAAATCGCTACTTTCACTCCCTTGAGATCTGCCATGGGTCTTCCTCCTGTGACGAAAATTTATTTTTGGCCCTTATATCTGCCGCGGCGCTTCAACTTTCCGGCAGTTGACGGTCGGTTTGACCGACGCCGATGCGCACAAAGGTGACGAGCGTCTTGCGCCCGTCGCCGTCTTCGATCTCGATGGCCTCGTCGCCCGGAATCATGGGCGATTTGCACCAGACCCTGGCGGGAGCTTCGATAATGTGCACGACGTGCCCGTCGAGCAGATTGCCGACGCTGATCTCGATCCGGGCGATGCGATCCTTGATCTCCGCGCTGACGCCGGCCAGCGGACGCCGCGCCTGCTCCTGATCGCCGATGTCGCGTCCCATGATCTCCACGCTGACGATCCACCCTTCGTGGCGCAAACTGAAGTCGTCGAAAAAAGGCCTCCATTCGGCACGCGGAATTTCTTGTGTAAACATTGGGAAGAACCTCCTTAAATGAGTTTCCGGCCGTTACGCCGCGATTCGCTCAAGATGCCGCTCAACTTCTTCCTTGGGCTGAACTCCAACCGTGCGGTCCACTTCTTTCCCGTTCTTCAAAACGAGCCCGGAGACGCCACGGCTAGTGTCCGGAGCCCCTCTCCGGCGGAAGTTCCGTCTCGAACGGCAATAAACTTTGGGTATCCGCTTGATCGAACTCACAGCCGGACTCTAACAGCCTTTGCCGAAGATACGCGGTTGCATGTTCGAGAATTCGTCCGCTCCCCTCCTCGCTTCGATGCATCGCTTTCGCAAACCGCGCTCCGGAAAGACCGTCGCGGTATCTAAGCCGAAGCGCTTGGCGCCATTCCCGCGGCAGCGAATTCAATGCTGAGACGAAGCATTGTTGCAGCTCGCGCATTTCCATGGCCTGCTCGGGCGACGGTGTTCTCACATCCGGCAACACGTCCCCAACCTTGAGATCTTCGTCGGGCTGATAAAAATCAAGGATCTCTTCGCCGAGCGTGTTCACTTCTTCCTCGGGCGGCGTCTCGGGAATGTCGTCTTCTATGTGGACCGCCCGGCTGCGCTCCCTCTTAAGCCGCACGACTTCGGAATCGATGCGGCGGGTCG